>PKCN01000313.1 GCA_002862205.1 Planctomycetaceae bacterium
GCTTGATATCGATGATCGGATCGGCGGACGGGTGCATGTGATTGGGCAACCAGGATTCCCCGTCATCATGACATCGATCAACGACACCAGTGTTGGTGCTGGCTTCACTCCCGAGGGACGCGTGCAGAAAGAGACGCGTCCGGGGGGCGGTGCAGCGCAATCTGGTGATTGGCAAGGGCTGAGCTTCGATCCGTACAGCAATGACCGTAATGTTGCTGTGCATACTGAGATCGAGGGTAATATTGGTGGCTTTGGCGACGCCAATGCATTTTTGGGCGTGGAAGAATCCGTTGGACTTTTGGCTGCGAACGAAAAATCAGGTGATGAAAATCTTAGACTTGGTTTCAAAATTCATGGTGCGATCGCAGCCGATCGTGACGTCGATCTGTTCAGCTTTGAAGGTGCTGCTGGATCAATGGTGTGGATCGATATCGATGAAACGGATCCAAGACTCGATACCATTCTGGAATTGATTGATGGAGCTGGACGAGTTCTGGCGGTGAGTCAGAACTCACGCGAAGAATCCAATCAGGGTGAGTTGGCATTCGTCAATGATGACCTGCTGCGAGATGGGCATGCCTTGCCCATGCAACTTGATCATGACGCACCAGAAAACGCAGACGGCAGTTATCGCGACCTTTACACCACCAATGATGGTGACTCGGGAATGCGGGTTGTGTTACCTGGCGTGACTGGAACGAGGAATGACTTCTTTGTTCGTGTTCGGAGCAACAACCTTGATAGTAATATCGGTGGATTCCAGATGTCTTACTCTGGAGTGGCTGCTGTTGCTGTTGGTGACGAAGTGGTCGGGCTGATTTCGGGTGCCAAAGGTGTGGTCACCAAGGTCGACTCGATTGCGGAAACATTAACCTATGTTCTGAAGACGCAAATGCAGTTCTCCACCGGTGAGGATCTGGTGTCCCACCCCGGCAATGGCGTGAATGGGGTTTCAAGTCTGATTGCAGACGGAGCAACACGTGGTTCTTACCAGTTGCAGTTGCGACTGCGTGAAGTGGATGAGTTTGCTGGCTCGGTGGTTCGTTACGCCGACCTGCGCTACGCCACCGATGCTATTGTGGCAACCGGGTTGCCCGCGCACTCACCGCTGACAGGTGAGCTTACGCATCTAGGACCAGGCTTGTCCTTGGGTAATTTTTCAAACACAGATCGGGGTGCTGTTTCTACCGCTGGCTTCCTCGCTTCGATTGACGATCAGGATTATTACGGTTTCACGATTGCCCGCGACCCACTGGCAACCGATGGCAATGAGGCCGTCAGTGTCTCGTTGGATATCGATTGGGCTGATGGATTAACGCGACCCGATACGGCGATTTATGGCTTGAGAGAGAATCCAGATGGTACGTTCAGCCTGATATCAAGAGGAAATGATTCGAATGTCGCTGACGATGTCATCACACCCATCGTGCCTGGTCAATCCACGACTCAGGATGATTTGAGTCGCGGGTCTCAGGGAACTCGGGATGCCTTGGTAGGCCCCATGAAACTGCCACCGGGGCGCTACTGCATTGTGGTTGCTCATGATGGAAAGATGGATGTTCGCCTGACCCAGTTCACCCAGTTCAATGCACCCGCCGGATTGGATCCTGCTGCTTGGGCTGCAACCCGTGTGCAGCCATTGGCCGACACCGAAACGTTGGACTTGACCCCCAACCGAATCGATTTCCAGTTCGGTGATATTCCGTTTTTGATTGTCCCACCTGCTGCGGACGCTGATATTCTTGTGGCGAATCCTTTCACTGGGCGTCACGATGCAACCATCGATACTGAGGTGCGAGATTCCTACGGCGGAGTTGCTGCTTCGGAGCGAAGATTTCAGGTTTTGGCGATTGAACGCAACGATGGTGGAACAGACGCCAATTCTGATAGTGTCTACGCCATTAGCACTGAGGGGCTTGAATCAGAACTCGGTCTTACTGGCATCGAAACTTTCACAACCAACGGGACAACCAACGAACGCCAGAACAACGGGAATGGTGTCGGTATTAATTGGCGTGCGCTAAGTTTTGCTGGCACGAACCCAGGCAATCAAGAGGATGAGTTTCTCTACGGTTTGGGTGATCGTGCTGGCTTCAATGGAGGTACGCTTGATGCTAATTCCGCTATCAACGGCTCAGTCCCGCGGCCACCGCTCAATAACCTTATCTACCTGATGGATCCAGAGACGGGCGCAGCTGTAGGTCGAAACGGCGTCACGTTGAATGATGGATTTCAAAGTGTGAATCCACTGAACGTACTACATCCCAATTTCGGCAGCTTTGACCTGAATGATGCTCTTACGCCGTGGGCAGGTACAAACGTTGTTGCCCAAGTGGAAGCTCCTGAGGACATCGTCAGCCTTGTTGGCCTGGGGAATTCACTTTATGCATTTGGAGTAAGCGGAACTTACTATCGCTACTTGATCCAAGATGATGGTGATCTTGTTCAGATCCCAGTCCAAACGCTTAATCCGCCACAGGCTCTTAATCATACCCCTGGAAGTTTGGCGTTTGCGAGTGTTACCAGGGGACCTCATGAATTTGGGATCGGGAACCTGTTCTTTGGGATCGAGCAGGGTACGAGTCGAATGTATGCGTTCGCGCCAGGTGGTGCCGCCCAACCAATCATGGAGTTTGGACGGGAGTTTGCCGACCTGGATCCTTCACTTGTTAACAACGCTGATGCAGCGAATGTCGCCGGTATGTTCTTCGGCCATTTCCAGACTTCATGGCAGGGCGGTTCGCTTGTTGGCCAGACCAATGCTGTCAATGGAAATGATTTTGATTTCCTTGGTGGTGGTCATGGATCGGTTCAACTTGATCCGATCGATTTGTCGGGTTTCGGCGCTGACGATCTGCCAACGTTCTACTTCGATTATCGGCTGCACTCGGACGACCGCAATGATGTCAATCCGAATACAGTCCTAGTGCCAGGTGGGGTAAGTGATGACCCGGCTGATACGCTTCGCGTCTCGATTGCTGGTGATGATGGCGTTTGGCGGATGGTCGCGACTAATAATATGACCGATGGACCAGCTGGTCGTGTTTGGCAGACCGGTGGCAGTGCTACGACGACTGGTGGTCCCTCTCCGAATGCCCCCGTGGAGTATGACCCCGCAGGAAGTCGTGGTTACACCAATGTGTTCACGCAGACTTTCGTTCAGGAGCTCTTTGACGACAGTGTAGATCGACAGGCACGGATTGATCTGGGCCCATGGGCAGGAGACGAAAATGTCCAGATTCGTATCGATTTCACAACTGCTGGTGAAGCACGACCTGACCAGACCGAGATCAATTTACTGCCGGGTTACCAAGTAGCTGACGGCCACCAGCTAACGCTGACGGGTCGTATGCCGAATGGTGACCAGCATGATCCATTGACGGCCCCTACTGCTACCGAGACCTTCGAATTCGAGCACGGCTTGCTCGTCGATCTGCCTGCCGGTGCTGCTGTTACCGAGAAAGTTACTCTCCGTTCTGGGCCCGACACGATCTTGACGTTGCTGCCGGACGACGGTGACCCAATCACTAACGGCAATCCTGCGAATAGGGAACTTGAGGTTTCTACGAGTGACTCGGCAGCGGAGGTCGCCGACAAAGTGCAGGAACTGCTTGCTTTGGAATTGCCGGCGGCCTTTCCGGCGCTGACATTGACATTGCATCGCTCGAGCGAACGTCCCGGTTGGCTGCAAATCAAGGGTTTGCCATCGGGTACGGTTAGCTTTAGCGGAGGAAGTCTGAATTTTGGGGACAAGATCCTTGGCGAGCCGGGAGTGAGTGCTGGCAGCACTGCGATTGAAATCGGCATCGACGTTGAGTGGGCAAAAGAACGTGTTGCAGAGCAGGTTCAGGAAGTATTCGCAGATACGATTAAATTCAATGATGTCTCTGCGGCTAACGGTCTGCTTTTGGATAGTTTTCCTCTCGTGGAGGGACAGAACGGTAACATCGGTTCCTTGCGAGTTTACAAACTGATCGTTGAGCAGTCTGGTGCTGTTCCATCACATGCCAAACCATTCACCATGATTCACGGGCAGTATGTTGATCCCGCTCCATTTGATCCTACGACTGATTACCCTGGTGAGGAGTTTGGTGTCTACGGGAACAATCCAACTGAGCAGCTTTTTGCGGGACAACGCTCCAAAGGCGTTGGAGGCGGATCCACTAGTCAGGCTCCCGCGCCTACGACCAAACAGGGAATGGGTCTCGGTAATTATCAATTCGGCTTGGCCGAGCGTGGCGAAAGGGTGATTTCGGCGATCACAACGGGTAATACGTTAACGCTCGTTGATGATCCCTTCTTTGAGGCTCTTTACCAGTCAATAAGTGGTAATCGTCCCGTTGCACAGGAGGTGGAATCTGGGCCCTACCAGTTCGAGGTCCGGCTGGCGCGTCAAACGGTCGATGCCAACCCTGTACTGTTCAACGAGCGTTTGGCGGACGGATTCAACTTGCAGGTTGATAGTGCCGGTTCCGATATCGTGGATGGAGATGTATTCACTTTGTCCAACGGCTACGAAACGATCACGTTTGAGTTCAATGATGTCACCGGTACCAATGATGGTGTAACACCTGGCAACGTGGAGGTTCCCTATCTCCGTACTTTCAGTGGTGGTCAGCTTGCGGACGCAATCCGTACCGCCGTGAATCGGGGTGAAGTTCGCGATGTCCTGAAAGTTCAAGCAACCAGTCAAGGTGGACGCTTGAACGATCCGTCCGACCCAGTGGTTTTCTTCCATGGCTTTGCCGCCGCCGATAATCTGGGTGGCGTTTTCTTTGAATCGAGTAATGCCGACTTGGGAGCCTATGCCGGCTTGCTGGATGAGAAGTTTGAGCACAACAAGATTTCCAGTGCACAAAATCTCAATGCGGGTATCTGGTCCGAGGTGGCGGGCGTGCCAACGCTGAGCATTGATGGAACACGCGCTGACAGCGAGGTCGATTACTACTCGTTCAATGTTGGTTCGGTTGGTGTGACGGGCGCTTTCGAAGTGGACACGAACGGATTTGACCCGCAATTGTTCCTGCTTGAGAGTGATGGAGCTTTGTTGAATTTTGGGTCAGACTCCATGACGCACACCTTCAATGAATCCGGCACTTATTTTCTGGCTGTTGCTCGCGTCCTGCCGGCTGGGGCAACCATCCTGAATCCAACTTTCCCCGTCCCTGCGTCAACCCTCTTCGGTACGCCTGATGAGCCAGTGAGCTATAGTCCAGGATTTCCGCAGCCAGCGGGACCCGATGATCTTTACGAATTGAACATTGGCCTTGAGAACAAGTCGCGGCACTTTAGCAGCATCATCACCGGTCAGGATGTTGGTCCCGGGTTTGATAATGGCGACCGTAACCGCTTCCGGGATCAGGGAGTCTTCATTGTTGACTCGAACGTGGTGAGCTTTTCATCCGGTGATGGAGTCACGATTGCAGCAGCTCCCACCGCTTCCGGTCCGAGAGTACCCGCCGAGGGAGCCCGTCCAAAGCCGGGATCGAGCCAAAATCTGCCACTGCTCAATGCAGAGAACGAGATTTATGGGGCGGTTGTCGAGAATAATCTGTTGATTGGTAACAATCGCGGAATTGTGCTCGATGGAGATCTTGGCATGAACGGACCGAATATTCATTCACGCCTGATGAACAATACGGTGTTCAACTCAAACGGTGCTGGAATTGATATTCTTGATGGTGCTGCACCGACTCTGTTGAATAACGTTCTCATTGAAAATGGGATCGGTGTGCGTGGTCAGAATGAGGGTGAGACTGTCTTGCGATCAACGGTGTTTGCAGACAATAACGTGGATGTGGTCGGGCTCGGAAAGGGAACAGAACAACAGACAATTCCGTCGGGGCAGGCATTATTCGTCAATCCAGATGCAACAGGCTTTAATCTCGCTGCTGGGCGGCCCAACTTTTATCCATCGGATGGTAGTGCGGTAATCGATCAGAGCATTGCCAGTCAGCCTGATCGCAACAACCTTGTTTCGATCAAGGACGTGATCGGTATTCCACCAAGTCCAATTGTGGTTTCCGATCGTGACCTCGTTGGGCAGTTGCGAGAAAATGGATCAACTAGTTCTGGCCAGGGGCAGAATGTAAATATCGACATCGGTGCGATTGATCGGTCCGATGTCACGGGACCGTTGGCCACATTGATGATTCCAGGTGATAATGATGGTGACGGAATCGATATCGATCCAGCCAATACGATCCTGCAGTTGAAGTCAGGCACTTACGGATTCTTTGAAATCCTGATCAGTGAAGGAGCAGGAATTGGGCCAGATGAGTCATCAATCGATTCTGAGCGAGTGATGCTGGTTGAGAATCGCCGACGCTTGGTGCCGGATACCGAGGTCGTGATCAGTTACAACTCTGCGAACCGTACGCTACGTTTCCAGTCTCCTGCGGGGTTGTGGCGGCCAGATGCTGTTTATGAAATTTTGCTGTTAAATGAAGCGTTGACATTGCAAGATGGTACGACTCGTACTCCGGTTGCTGACCTCGCTGGTAACCCGCTGCAGCCTAACCGACCCGATGGTCAATCCAGATTTACGATCGTGATGCCTGAAGTCGGAATTGATTTTGGGGATGCGTACCAGAGTACGACCTTCGCAGATTATGCAACAACTCGTGAGCAGGATGGTGCCCGCCACGCGATCATCGACACCTATGATCCAACCACTCAGGAATACCATCTGGCTGAGCCACGCTTGGGACGTTACGTCGATGACGATTACTTTGACAGCAAATCGCAATCGCAGATGTTGGTACTTGACCCCAGTGATCCAGCACAATTCATTGGTGACGATCTGGTTGTCACTTTGACGGTGGATGGTAACGAACAGGATCCCGCCTCAGATGGGCCGTTCACAATCACGGGCGTTCCCGGTGGCGTTGAGACACAAGTTGAAATAGATGCCGCTGCAATCGTTCAAGCGGGTGATAATCTGGCGATCAGTGCAGCCCATTCATTCGTGGCTGGCAGTGATGTGCTTGGTCAGGATCGACTGGTTTATGAACTCGTGGCACCCGGCACGCAAGCATCCGCCAATCGCATTCCAGTGGAAATCGATCCCTCGGATTCCAACGTTGATGTCATGGGCAAGTTGGCAGCCACTCTGGACGCCCAATTGGCTGGGCTGAATCTCCAAGTCAGTGTGGTCTACACCGCTGGCAGCAACAGTATGGTTCTGCTGGCACATGATGATGAAGAAGGTGTTCCTGTCGGAACTTTCACGGGTGATTCCGATGACTACCTGGTCTTCGGTGAGACCATCGTCGACGATATCAACGAACTCTTGACTTCCGAGGTTACGGGTTTCCTTAATCCGCTGGATAGTGCAGGTGCTTATGTTGATGTCATGGTGACAGGTACAGGCTTCCTGCGGGCGTGGGTTGACTTCGATGATGATGGCGAATTCGAAGCGGATGAACTGGTCATTGATGATGAGTCATTCACAAACGCAGCGGCGGGTGTGGAGACTCGACGTCTGAAAATCGAAACGCCAAGTGATGCATTGGCGGGACGACGCTGGATGCGTTATCGATTCAGTCAGGACGAGTCCGTTTTGCCTACCGGTCTGGTGGTGGGAGGAGAAGCGGAAGACTACCAGATTGATGTCATCCGCATGGCTCTTCCGCAAGCCAATCCCGATCTCTTCACCATTCTGGAAGACGGGATTCTTGACACATCCGCTTTGCCGATCAACGAGGATCCGATTGATTCAAACGATGATGACATCCCCGATGAGGATGAATTGCCGGTAGATGTTGAATTTGTCATTGGTGAAATGCCCGAGTTTGGGACGCTCGATCTCGATATTTTCGATTTCCTTCAGACCGGCAATTTCAGTTACGATTCCAATGATGACTTCAATGGAATTGATACCTTCACTTATCGTATTGCTACTCAAGACAGCAGGGCGGACGAGGATAACGGTGATTTCAGTGGGGATTATACAACGGTCACGATAGATGTCCTGCCAGTCAATGATAAGCCGGATGCCTCCGCGTCGTTTGTCACCGGTCAGGAAGACCGGTCGAAGGTAATCACGCAGGAAGACTTGCTGGAAGCTGCTGATCCTGACAATGAGGATCCTTCGCCGTTTGTGTTGCCCCCTGGATCGACCACGTTGAATTCGCGTGACGTGGATTTGATGAACGAGGCGAACCAGACGTTCGTGATTAGTGGCGTGCAGGGAGATGGCGCGACCTTGATCACTGCGGCAACTCCCGCAACCAGCAAGGGAACTGGCACGAATGATCTCAACAATCTGGAGATCGTTGAAAGTGGTGGTGGCCTGCTCACGGTTACGGTAACCGACAACGTGGTCGGTGATGTGTTCAGTCTTGCCTATGCAGGGCACAGTGCGACCTTTGAATTGTTGGATGTCAATAATCCAGAGCCAAAAGATGGGACAATTTCTGTCTTCGTGGATCCGGCAAGTGATACGACGGATTCGATTGCCAATCGGCTCAGCACGAAGATTGCGGATGCTTTTGCGGGGAGCGATCCCGCGATCGACATTGTGATCGAACCTTCGAGCCCGAACACGTTGGAATTGTCATTTGTCACACCGACAGTCGATGTGACAGCAATCGGTGCTACCTTTGGTGGGATGCAGGTTGCTGATGAAGTGAATGTCGTGGCGGGGCCATTGTCCGGCGATACGGTGTCATTGCAGCTTGGTACCGACACGATTGAATTTGAAATGGTCGTCGAAGGTGATGCTGCTGCTGCGGGCAGAGTTGCCGTTGAACTGCTTCCCTTTGAGAGTCTTTCAAGTGATGCTGCCAGGGCCGCTGCCGCCGACAGTCTGATGCGAGCGATGAATCGGGAATTCAAGTCACGCAACTGGGGTGTAGCGGCATCCATCGCCGATCCGATCGCCGAGCCCAATAAAATTACGATCGAAGAGACAGCAATTACTGCAGGACGATCGCTTTCGACTGATCGCGGTGAAGCCATTGCACTGTTCGATCATGCGGGCGCATTGATCGAGCTCTATTACATCGGAAAACTCGATTACAACCGGGACAACAATTCACCCGCCCTGGGCAGCGATGCAACGAACTACGATGCACTTTCGTTTGTTGCCACTGATGATGGAATCTCGATCGATCTGCACAACAATCGATTTGTTTACGGAGATCCAAAAACAGCGGATCTTGCCACTGCTGACATCGAGATCAAACCCATCAATGACGTTCCTGTGGTGAATGCAGATGGGCAGGCTGATCTGGTACAGATGGAAGAGGATACGCTGGACCCCACGGTGGTAAGCGCGCAGCCCACGGGCTGGGAATCCTACTTCACGGGACTCGGCCTTGCTGTGCCAGTGCCCACGGAAGATGAGACGTTGGTGATCCCAAGCAATTTCCTGATTCTGAATGATGAACGGGCACGTGATTCGGCAGAAGATGAGACGATTGATGCACTGGAAACAGACAATAACGATGCCAGCATTCGTGTATTTGCTGCGACTGCACAATGGGATACAACGCAGTTTGGTGGAAGTGTCACCGTTGATCCAGTCACCGGCGATGTGACGTTGGTGCCTCCAACCGATTGGTACGGGGATATCATCTTCAAGTACACGATTGAAGATGAAGGGATTAACGAGAGCATTGATGGAACCCGTGTTGTTTCACCGCTGGTTTCGCCTTCCAGTGAAGCTGGGCTGGTAACGGTTTCGCTTCAACCGGTGAATGATATTCCTGTCGCCCACGATCGTGAGATGCGTTTCACTGAAACGGGTGCGGATGTCGCAGATGAGTTTGTTTTCACTGCCGATGACTTGATCGATCCTGTCGTCGTTGCACCGACCGGTCCCGGCGTGGTTGGCCCCATGCCGCTTGTGGCAAATACTCCCCATGCCAATACGCTCGGTTTGCCGACGCCATTCAACGAAGCTGAACAGCAAATGCGAGTCGTCGAATTCTCAAATGCCAATGGTGATACCGTAGGTGTTGTTGACTTGCCAACAGGAGCAGGCAACGAAGAGCTCATCCTGAACAGCAATACCGGTGGTCTCTATGTGCTGAGTTTCACCGATTCGGTGTTCACTTCCGGTAAGTTTATCCCTTCACCCAATTACAACGAGCGGACGCCATTCGTTGCAACCGATGGCTTCACTTACCGAATCATGGACGATGGCCAGGCTGACGCAAGTGATTTGACTGGGCAAGGTTACATGGATTTCGATCAGGATGATGAGATTTCTGCCATCTCGGCGCCTGGTGTTGTCACGATTTCAGTGACCGAAACCAACGATGCACCAGGATTTGATATCCCGAATCTGACCCTCGATATTCTCGAGCGTGATGACAGTCTGGGAACGGTGATTGCAGGTTTTGCTGACGATATTCTGCCGGGACCACCCACCGCAATCGATGAGACGACTCACCAGAACGTCTCGTTCACCGTGGTGGTTGATGCAAGTACCCCCAACGATCTGATTGAATCGGCGCTGCTTTCACCGACAGGCGATTTGACTGTCGTCACTTATCCAGACGCTGTGGGGCAGGTCACCATGATCGTCACAGCGACGGATGCTCCGAAAGACCCGAGCGAGCCTTTCACTCCACGAACCACCGTTGAATCCATCACGATCAATGTGCGGCCTGTGAATGATGGTCCGCGTTTGAATGACAACTGGGTCGATAATGAGGGTTTCGTTGGAACGGATGAGGCTTGGAGTGTGGATCCGGAGAACGCAATCGGTGAAGTTCCAATTACTTACACGCTTCGGGAAGATAATACGCAAGCTTTCGGAGTGATGCAGGACTACACGATCCCTATGAATGCCGCTGTTGGTGCCGGATACCAGCGAGTGGGTCTGCTGGATGTCTTTACCGTGGGACCTGAAAATGAACTGGTTGATATCTTCCCGGGTGGCGTGCCCTTTGATACCGCATCTGAACAACGGTTGGAGTTGATTGAATTCGGTTCGCCGTCGGAATTGGATCCAACCGTTTTGATTACCGAACGGGGTGGGGTACTGGTACCGGTCGTTGATCCGACGACCGGTTTGATCACGGAACTGAGTTACACACCCCCCTTGGATTTCAACGAAGATATTGGCGGGTTCGACTCATTCCAGTACACGGTACAGGACAATAAAGCAGACGAGGGTGAATCCTACGATCTGGCAACGGATGCTCTGTTTGAAGACCGTTTGACGCGTAGCAATCGGGTTTATCTGAAACTGAATGCCGTCAATGACCGGCCGGTTTTCACCCCCGAGACCCAAGAAGTTGTGGTGCTGGAAGACAGTGCAGAGTTCACTCGTCCAGGTTATTCAATCAATACACTTGGTGGGCCACTGCTGACCGCGTTTGATGAACATTCCCAAGATCTCTCTTTCTCTGTCGATCTGGTTGATCAACCAGCGTTCTACTCTGGTTCCGGACTGACGCTGAACGATTTCTTCAGCATCGCGCCAAGCATTGACGAGACAACAGGTGCATTGAATTTCAAGCCTGCTGCTGATGTGTTTGGGGCGTTTGAGTTTGAAGTGCTGCTAGAAGATGGTGGCGTGGATAATGTGAGTCGCGGTGATCTGAATTCATCAATTCCGCTGACCATTACCATCGATATTCGGCCCGTGAATGATCCGCCGATAGAGGATAATCCCACCGATCTGAATAAGCAGATTCTTGAAGATTCGATGGCTGAATGGGATGAAGCAACACTGCTGGCTCCGTTCGTGACGGGACCGGACAACGAAAATTTCCTAACTGACGGCGGCAATCAGACGCTGCAGTTGGCACCCACGACATTCCCAACTGACAGTAGAAATGGTGGAATCGTCCGGTATGTGGAGGAGAATGGGGACATCAAACTGCGATACACGCCAAGGATCGATTTCAACGGTATCGATGAATTCGTCTATACGGTTATCGATGATGGCGAGAGTATTGCAATTGATGGCACGGTTTACTCCGAGCCACGGATTGCGACCAAGACGGTAACTGTCACGGTTGACGCTGTGAATGACAAACCGCGATTCAGTGGCGCTGCCGATCAACAGCATTTGGAAAATGATGGGGTGATCTCTGTTTCTCAGTGGGCGAAAAATGTGCTGCCTGGGCCTGAAACCGCCACGGACGAGTCCAGTCAGTTATTGACGTTTGTGTTCAATATGGTGCCGGGTTCAGACGACATTTTTGAAACCTTGCCAGCGGTAGCGATTGATTCTGCAACAAATGCCGGAACCTTGAACTATGTCCTCAAAGAGGATGTCAGCGGTGTTGCTGTGTTTGATGTGACGCTCGTAGATGATGGCAATATTGACATCAGCATCGGGGACCAGTGGGTTAGTGATCCACCACGACAGGTGACCATCACCGTTCAAGGTGTGAATAATCCACCCTCGTTTGATCTTGATACTTCCTCCATCAGTGTTGCCGAAGACAGTGGACCTTATTCCCAAGCCGTGATCAGCAATATCAGCCCGGGACCCGCGGACGAGTCAGCTCAGACTGTCAGTTTTGACATTGCCGAACTCACGGCCGAACAGGCGGCGATGTTTGCTGCCGAGCCAACCATCAGTACTGATGGCATCTTGCAATTCACCACGGCAGTGCATCAGAACACTGTGAAGACGGGGCCGGTCGTCCTGAGTGTCACCGCACGTGATTCCGAAGGTGCAATTAGTGATCCGGTGGAGGTGTCGATTGCAGTCTCGGAAGTTAATGATGCTCCGGTCGCTGTGGATGATACGCTTAGCGATACGGATGAGGATTCAGTCGTGCTCATTCCGCAGAGTGCCTTGTTGGACAATGATATTGATCCGGATTTGCTCACCAACGATAACGAAACATTGACGGTCGTTCTCAGCACCGCCACCAGTGCCTTTGGTGCAACGCTGACGCTGGATTCTGCTAATGGTCAAATTGTCTATGATCCATCTGGTTCACTTGCCATTCAGGCGCTGAAACCAGGGGAATTCCTGACCGACTTCTTCACCTATCAGGCGGAGGACTTCGAAGGACTTCGAAGTGGGTTTGGAACGGTATCACTACGTGTCGATGGGATCAATGATGCTCCCACGGTCGTGGCTGACGAAGTTGATGTCAATGAAAACGGCCCAACCGTGATCAACGTGCTCGGCAATGACAGGGATGTGGATGGCGTGATCAGGGAGTCCACGGTTGAGTTCGGGTTGGTTCCGGCTTTCGGAACCGTTTCTGTGAACGCTCAGGGACTTGTTACCTATCGACCGTTTGGAGAGCTGGCCAATAACGACACCTTTACCTACAGCGTTAAGGATGACTTGGGAGCTAGAAGCGACACCGCGTTGGTGACGATCTCGAGTAATAAACCGCCCGTTGCTGAAGATGACGCCGCTGTGACTTATGTCTCAGAATCGGTCCTGATTAACGTCCTCGAAAATGACTCGGATGCCGATGGCTCGATCGATGATCAGTCTGTGGACATCCGAATCACAGCTTCGCATGGAACGGCATTGGTTCAGGCTGATGGTCAGGTACTCTATACACCTGTCATTGGGTTCGTCGGAACTGACAGCTTCCAGTACCAAGTATCGGACAATAGTGGACGCGTAAGTGGCTTGGCCACCGTGACGGTAGAAGTCCTCGCCAGCCGCTTGCAAAATGCTGCCAATAAATATGATGTGACCGGAGACGGATTGATCACGCCACTTGATCCTCTGCGAATCATCAATTTCCTGGAAGCAGCCAACGCGGCTTCCGTTCCTGTCGCACCGGGAGCGGTCGGACCCGACTACTTCGATGTTAACGGGGACAGCATCATTTCCGTTAACGATGCCTTGCTGGTCATGAATCAGCTGAGCAGTCTCAATAATGGGTCTGGCGAAGCGGCACCTGCGTTGATGCCTCTGGAGGAAGAAGACGCTGGTTTGGTTGAACGAGATCGAGAAGCGATGACTTTCGCCCCGAACGACTTGGCTCCAACCGAAAAGGTCATGTTGAGCAACTGCGTGCCGTTGGTCAAAGACGAGGTTGTCGATCTGTTAGCGGCTGATCAGGATGGCAAACCAGAGGACGAGAACCTCAAAGCGGTAGACGAGGTGCTTGCCGACCTCATCTGAGTTGCCCCGTCTGGCGAGGATTCAAGCCATGTCGAATGAGGCAGACAAGTCTGCCTCATTCGTTCAGACGCTTAACATCAGGGAATCTGATGAAGGCCAGCTTGGTGTGGCCAGCCTTTGGGACTGCACGTTATGGCTCTGTGCATGTTGTGGCTCTGTGCATGTTGTGGCTCTGTGCATGTTGATCGGCACGGTTGACCTGCACGGTGGTGGGAACGATCGTCCGGATCATGATGTTTGTGGGGGTGAATCGTTTTTTGTGGATTGTGAGGGCTGGCGCGGCCGATAGTACCTGTTGAGGGTCTTTTCTTGGCCGTGGGAGAACGTGGCGATGAGCCTGATCGGAACAATCCAGCAATCAGCAGGCGCCCTGCAAGCGGCCCAGATTGGATTGCAAGTCGTTGGCAACAATATTGCCAACGCCAATACACCGGGTTACATCCGTCAGCAATTGGAGCAGGCCTCTGCTTCTGCCGTTCGCGATGGCGGGTTGATCAAGGGGCTGGGGGTTCGGACGACCGGCATCGTTCAAAACGTTGACAAGGCCTTGATCGAGCGGATGTACCGCGCCAAGTCTGCGTTGGATGGAGCTGAGGCGTTGCAGCAGGCTTATTCCCAGTTGGAGGAAATCACGACCGATCTCGATAATTCGGGTTTAAGCCAGCAGCTATCACTTTTCAATAATTCACTTCATGAGTTGTCCGCGCAACCCGCGGACAGGGCATTGCGTGAATTTGTTGTGTTGCAGGGTGAGACGCTTGCCTCGAACATCCGCCGCACGCGTGAGTCAGTGTTGGAGCGGCGTGAATTGTGGGATGGTGAATTGGCGAATATGACCAGCAAGATTAATCATCTTTCAAGTCGCATTGCAGATCTCAATATTCAAATTGCCGGCATCGAGGGCGGAGGTCTGATCCAGAGTGATGCCACAGGTTTGCGTGATCAGCGTTACCGTGACCTGGAAGAACTTTCGGGTATTCTCAATATCAATGTTCAGGAGCAAACGAGCGGAACCGTTTCAGTATTCATCGGTGGTGATTATCTGATCAATAGTGGTAATTATCGTGATGTCTATACTGCCTACAACGAGAAGCTGAAGGGTACCGAGGTTCGGATTGTGGAGACTGATTCGCCATTGCAGGCGAAGGAGGGGGTGCTCGTTGCAACCATGAAGGCGCGGGACGAAGTGTTTGGATCCTTCGTTGATACCATCGACTCGATGGCAACAGGTTTGATTCGCAGCTTCAATGAATTGCATTCACAGGGACAGGGTCGGCGTGGATTCAGTGAGCTGACCGGATTTTCAAGAACCGAACCCGTGGTTCCCTTGTCCCGGGCTGAATTGCCGTGGAGTCCCAAAAATGGCACCTTCGATATCAATGTGGTTGATGACGCAGGAGAGTTGGTGAGTACTCATCGCATCAACGTGCAGATGCTCGACCAGATTAGCGATTCAACGGTTTCGTCGATTGTCGCAGATATTGATGCGATCCCCGGTCTACAAGCAAGTGTCACCAGTGATGGCAGAGTCAACATCTCATCCGAATCCCCGGTTGCCCGGTTTACGTTTGGCGAGGATACCAGCGGTTTCCTTGCTGCTGCTGGAATCAATTCATTCTTTACAGGTAAAGATGCCGGCAATATGGGGATCAACAGCCAGTTGTTGGAAGATTCCGACTATCTGGCGATCAGTGCCGGCGGTATCGGCGTTGATACGGAAGTCTTGAATCAACTGGTTGATCTGGTTGATACTCCACTGGACACATTGGATGGCAGGACCGTCCGAGAAACCTACGAAGATACGGTGGCGTCTTTGGGGCAGCAGATCAGTTTGCAGCAAAATGCCACGATCGGTTTGAAGGATTTTCATGCCACGCTTCAGAGCCAGCACCTAGCGATCACAGGTGTCAATATTGATGAAGAATCGATTCGTATGATCGCCTATCAACGTTGCTTTCAAGCATCTTCTCGAGTCATCGCCGCTGCGAGCGAAATGCTTGAGTTACTGGTTGCCCTTTAGTTACTGGTTGCGATCGAAAGGTTCCGATCCTTCATCATCTCCCAAAGTCACTTGAGTTGAGCTCCTTCTATCGCAACGACGCTCTCCTGCTGGCTGCCTTTACGATGCTCATTGTCGATCTGGCATCGTTGCTATTCATGCTGGTTCTGACTGTTTCGGTGGTTTCAGTCAGGCTCATTGACTAGTCAGAAGATGATGAGTCGTCACCTGCAGTTGACGTTTGATCCTGTTTTTTTCCATTCACTGTCGTGATCCAGTTTTTGCATCCCTTGCTGATATCGAGCATTTTGCTCTTGAAAGCAAGCATCGGTGAAGACTTCACATGTCCATGCCGGTTGGCTTGTATGATTGCCTTACCACCAATTTCGTAGGCGGTCAGGTATCCATACCCAAAGCAGTAGGTGTCGATGCATACCAGGTGCCCGAGATTCATGACTTGTCCATTGGGTTGCGGTGTATGACCGACAATGACGCGTTTGCCGCTCTTGTGGGGAGCCGGGAATGGGGCCGTCAGGTGAGTCCAGTACGTCATTATCTCAGGCTGTTCAAACATCGCAACGTCAGGATCGTACGATGCGTGTACAAAGATGGTGTCGTCGATTTCATGGTGTGGAAGCAACTCATGGAAAAAGGCAAGATGATTCGATGGAATCCTCGACAGTGAACCACCGTAGCTTGCCAGAGTCGAGTTTCCTCCGTTAGCACGCCACACCGAGTCATCGAGGCCATTGATGGCGACACCCATGAGCATGATCTCGTGATTGCCCCGCAATGCGACCACTTGGGTACGTGTCTGCAAGTCGATGATTTGATCGACTGCATCACGACTGTCGGGCCCGCGGTCGACATAGTCCCCGAGGAATACGATTTCATCCTCGGGTTGTGGATCAATGGCCTCGATTACCGAGCGAAGTGCTTTAGCGCATCCATGGATGTCGCCGATTGCGAATCGACGCATTTAGAGCCTCTTTGGCTGCAGAGCACGACTTGCTGGGCGACCGTGAGGCGACATTGTCTTCAGAACAAGGAATGAAAAAGGTATCGATGTGAAGTTGAAATCAGCAGGATTCGTTCAATTCAGGTTGGGGTCACCAAAGCGGACACCCGGTGCCATTTCGTTCAGGATTTCATGCCCGCATCGTTTGACCGCTTCTTCCCAAACTTCGTCAGTGTTTCCAAAGATGACTTCGGGATCGGGTGTTCCTGCTAGCCACCCGCCTACACGCAATTCTTCATCCAGTTGACCCGGTCCCCAACCGCTGTAGTGCGAAATGTATCGCACTTTTGCATCCGGCCGCCTTAGCAAGATACGAAGATGATCATCGTCACCTGTGATCCATGCAGGTGGGTTGCCCAGATCAATCGACATCGAACCCCAAGGTTCCGCTGGATGATCGTGAACTGTGTACTTGATGCCCTGATGGTTGGTTTGTTCGGGGGTTAAGAGTTCACCAGCAGGATCATACGGGCCACATGGTTCACCTATTCCTGGCAAGTCATGAAGAGCCAGCAATGGGCCCTCGACCGGGCCACCACAATGGATCGTGTCATCTTCCCGCAATGGTTTGTCGTCGCCACCATCCTCAATCAACTCTCGAAATCGTCGCTCGGTGGGGCGATTGATTGCCAAACCAAATGCCCCCTGAACGTCGTGTCGGATGATGAAAATCACCGAACGCATGAAATTTCCATCGGTCAGGTAAGGAGATGCAATCAGTAGCTGACCGGAAAGATTGGTTGTCATCTGGCATTCCCAAAATTACGAGAATTACATGGATTGAAAGTCGTGCATGTGACTGTGGTGACAGCGCTGTGATGGATCCCAGTGCAGCTTACACGTTTGGATTCATCCAGTCCTGATCGCGTCAACGCCCTGATTGAAAAAATGAGACATCGACAGCATATACGTAACGATAAATCAGCGTGGTTGCGATTTGAGCGGGGGAATGGCGATGTCCTCATGTTGGAATGCTTCCCGCAAGTCTGGAGTTGGATCAAGACGGCGGAGATGTTCATGAGGCGGTGTGATCGATCGTTTCTGGTCGACCGACACGCTCTTTCACTCAAACTCTGTCTTGGGAATTTCCTCATTCGTAAGCGTCTCGTCAGCGTCTCGTCATCACTGGTGATGCGTCAAGCGTGTCGATTCGGATTCAAGTCGGTGGATTGGCTCCTGATTGAACGCCATCACGCTTGAGTTCCCAGCTATCAGTGGTAGGTGCTGATTGCGAGGGGATGGAGTCGAGGTGGCAGACAGGAAGGCAGCGAGGCGTTCTCGCCGCTGGATTACCGCAGGTGCTGGTCTTGCCAAAGGCAACCCGCCCACGACAGTCCGACACCGAAACCAATCAGCATGTTAACCGATTCGGGGTCAATTTCCCCTCGTTTTCTCAGTCGATCGATCAAAATCGGCAGTGTGCAGGAAACGGTATTTCCGATATCAGCCAAATCAATGGGGAGACGTTCCGGAGCGATGTCCATCCTTGTCCGCAGCTGGTCAAGCATTTTCCATGTTGCCTGATGCATCAAATATTTGTCAATTTCTGCATCGGTCATCTGGTTGGCTGTCAGAATTTCGTCGACGAGTCTGGGGATCGCATCGACCGTAAAATTGATCAGGCTGGGGCCGTCCATGTACAGTCGGCTCTTCCAGCGTTTCCTGTGCCTCGGTTTGATGGCATGTTCGGCTGAGCGTTGACCACCCTCGGAAACCAGCAGCATGTCGCCGCCACTGCCATCACTTCCGAATTGGAATCCACGCAGTGACTGGCGTTGTGAGCTGTTGATCAGCGTGGCACTCGCTCCATCGCCGAAGATAGTCCGCAGGCTTCGATCATCTGCATCGATGTATTTGCTGTAGGTCTCGGCCGTCAGCAACAGGATGTTCTTGGCGGCCCCCGATTGAATCAGGCCATCGGCAAGTGCCAGTCCGTATACGTAGCCGCTGCAACCCAAATTGAAGTCCAGAGCACCACAACTGGTTTTCAGCCCCAAACGATCTTGAATCAGGCAGGCAGTGGTTGGGAGGGGATAATCGGGGGTTTGTGTGCAAAGAAGCAGAAAGTCGATTGATTCGGGTTGAATCGATTCGGTTTCAAATAATTTCTGGACCGCCTTGACCGCCAGATCGCTGGCCGTCTCGTCCGGGCCGGCGATGTGTCGCTGGCGGATTCCGGTCTTCTCTTCAATCAACGCCAAGTCCCAACGCGGAAATTGCTCCTGGAGCATCTCGTTGGTTTCCACCCTTTCAGGAAGGTGGATGACGATGGGGCCAAGTTGAGCGTAAGGCACGGTCAATCCAGTTCCGAGTGTCGTGAGCTACGGTGCTTCGTGCCCCGAGGATATGCAAATTCCGCCCCCGAAGAATAGTCAATCGTAACCCAGTCGGAGTCCAGCAAAAGCCGCACCCAGCGAAAATTCCGGTCAGTGCCTTCAGCAGGCCTAGCGGCCCGATCCGAAACCATTACCCCGGGCGACTGGGAACGGAAGAGGTGTTCTCAGGACCGAAATCAAACTAAGCGAGAGCGGCTGATGGGATTCGAACCCACGACAATCACGTTGGCAACGTGATGCTCTGCCAACTGAGCTACAGCCGCATAATCTGTTCCAGATCGAGACGAGATTATAGGCTGCAAGCCCTGCACGGCAAGGCCTGATTTGAAAGCGGGTTTTCTGAGCTCCCCGCTTGCTGTTTTTCCGCTGTTCGGGATAGACTGGAGGGCTTCCATGTATCTGCCCCCGAAGGCTGTCTCCGTGAAATCCGAGATAGGCTGAATTTCGGGCCGAAGCAGCAGCCATTGGAGCCCCAGACACTGGGACGGTGTGTGAACGCATCTTCCTGGTTTCGCCCCGAGTGTTCGGGACGGACGAACCCCTAAAAAACGCATAAGAAACCAAGGCCTGTCGCAGGATGTCCACCTCCACTGAGCCCCAATCGGCTGACGAGATCGAAGAAAAACAGCCGATCCAACTTGAAGTGCAAGTTGAGAGCCCCCAAGCGTGTTTGCGTGAGGTTGTCGTGACCATTCCGCAATCCGAAGTACAGCGTTACCTCAAAGACGCCTACGACGAGTTGGTGCCTGAGGCTCAGGTTCCGGGATTTCGCAGCGGTCGTGCACCCCGCAAACTTGTCGAAAAGCAGTTCAAGGATCGTGTCACCGACCAGGTGAAAGGGTCGCTGCTGATGGATAGCCTTGCTCAAGTCACTGATTCGCAGGACTTCTCCGCGATTGGTGAGCCAGACTTCGACTACAACTCGATCAATATTCCTGACACGGGTGATTTCAAATACCAGTTTCAAATCGAAGTGCGGCCCAATTTCGATACGCCCACCTGGAAAGGTGTTGAGCTCAGCAAGCCTGTTGAAGAAATCACCGACACAGATGTTCAGGAAGCTCTTGACCGCGTTCTCGCCAAGTACGCATCGCTTGAGGCCACCGATGAGCCGGCAGCTGCAGGCGACAAGCTTCTGCTGACAGCGAAATTTGAGCACGATGACAAGGTCCTGTCAGAAATGGACGAAGAGAGTGTAACCCTTGAAGGTCGGCTGAGCTTTAGTGACGGAGTTTGCGAAGGCTTCGGCGAACTGATGACAGGCGCCAAAGAGGGTGATACGTTGACCGGCAAAGTGATGGTTGCCGAAGGCGTTGAAAATGAGGAAATGCGAGGCACTGAGATTGATGCCACCTTCCATCTTGTTGAGGTCATGAAGCGAGAGAATCCGGAACTGACTCCAGCCTTCCTCGAAGAGTTGGGTGATTTCGATTCCGAAGAGGAACTGCGTGATTTTGTTCGTGACTCGCTCACCAGACAGGCTGATTATCGAACTCAGCAGGAGTTGCGAAAAGCAGTCGTAAGCTTGCTGGCAGAGTCGGCAAGCTTCGAGTTGCCAGAAAGTCTGGTCAAGCGACAGACCATGCGGGAATTGGAACGCAAAGTTCTGGAACTGCGAAGAAGCGGTTTTGATGAAGACAGCATCCGTGGTTTCGTCAATGCGTCCAAACAAAACGCTCAGGCCACTACCGAGTCGGCGTTGAGAGAACACTTTATCCTCGAGCAGATTGCTGAGGAGGAAAATGTTGATGCCGATGATTCTGATTACGATGCAGAGATCGCGTTGATCGCTCAGCAAAGCGATACGCCTGAGCGTCGTGTTCGAGCAAGGCTCGAGAAGCAAGGACAAATGGATGCCTTGCGTAATCAGATCGTTGAACGAAAGGTCATCGAGATGATTGTGGAATCAGCCGAGGTGACTGAGGAACCTGTGGAGAAGAAGGCGGGTGAAGAGGCTGGAGAGTTTGCCGTCTATCACAGTGTCTTGGACACCAAAGACGCCGACATAATCCCCGAGGCCAAGTACGAAGACAACACGCCAGCGGGTGCAGAAACCGATACCGAGAAAAAGGATTGAGGCGACCTGCAGGCGGGCCTCACCCGCTGAAACGCAATCTCGAGTACAGGCTCGTCGCTTGCTAGGCCCCCCCTGCAATCGGCGGCCCCTGCAACCTCTCGAATGTTCACACTGAAAAACCTGGAACTGGTTCAGTTCCGGGTTTTTTTATGGGAATCAAAATCAGGCTGCCAGGCTCAGATTCCACGGAAGCATGAGTTGAGTGTGCGCTTGATTCAGGTGCTGCCCTGGCATGGGGGGAATAGCTCGGAGAAAAAGTGCATTTTCCCCGTCCGAAGTTGTGAAGCGTGGCAGGGGAGTTGTCGGAGCATCGGTTTTTTCAGGTCTTATCCGTCTGAAACGTCAAAACGCGATTTTTTCCACTTTCGGGGGATGTGGGGCACTCAGTGGGGAGTGGTAGATTATGGGTTTGATTCATCGCCACGCTAGCAGCGAGCTGAAACCGGAAATGTGGTAACATGCTGCACGGGTGGATCAGGGAGCATGGCAGATCGCCCATCACCGAGTTGAAAACTACCATGCCTGCGACGGTCGGGCAGGTAGTAAAGAAGCCAACAGTTGAGAATGAAATATGCTTGATATTATTTTGGTCGCACAATCCAAACCCGGGATCATCGGCTTGGTGGTTGTGATTGTTGTTATGTTGGTGGTGCTCTTCATCATCTCCCGTTATTTCGGACTGTGGATTCAGTCGATGTTGACGGGGGCTCAAGTCACCATCTTTGATTTGCTCGGAATGACCTTTCGAAAGGTCAATTCGCGGGCCATTGTGCGGAGCAAAATCATGTCCACTCAAGCGGGATTGGTTGATCCGGAACTGACGAGTAAGGCATTGGAAGCTCACTACCTCGCCGGCGGAAATGTACAGCAGGTCATTCGTGCGTTGATCGCGGCGAAGAAAGCAAAAACAATTTCGTTGACGTTTCGTGAAGCGACCGCAATCGACTTGGCTGGTCGAGATGTGCTGGAATCAGTCCAGACCAGTGTTTATCCCAAGGTCATTGATTGTCCTCCTCGCGGCGCGGCGAAGTCATCGCTCGATGCTGTTGCAAAAGATGGTATTCAGTTGAGGGTCAAGACGCGAGTTACGGTTCGTGCGAACCTGCAACAGTTGATTGGTGGTGCAACCGAGGAAACAATCATCGCTCGCGTTGGTGAGGGAATTGTGAGTGCGATCGGATCTGCAGAGAACCACAAAGCCGTTCTGGAGAATCCGGATGTGATCAGCAAGGCTGTGTTGGCAAAGCGTCTGGACTCTCAGACAGCGTTTGAAATTGTTTCCATTGATATTGCGGACATTGACGTGGGTGCCAACATTGGGGCGAGGCTTCAGGCTGATCAAGCAGAAGCAGACACCCAGGTTGCACGTGCACGTGCAGAAGGAAAGCGTGCCTCGGCAGTTGCTGAGGAGCAGGAGAATCAAGCGAAGATCCAACAAAGCAAAGCTTCGGTTGTACTCGCGCAGGCTGCCGTGCCACATGCCATGGCGGAAGCATTTCAGACTGGAAAACTGAATATTCTCGACTACTACAAATTGCAGAATGTTGCCGCCGACACGGAAATGAGAAAATCATTGGCTGTCGGTGCGAATACGGACAATAATCCGGCCGGTCCAAAGTAGGACCAAGCATGCTCACGCTTTCACATAGGGACCGACATCATGTCAGGTGATCTTGAAGATTTTCTGAAGCGGGCAGCCGAGCGTCGTCAGGCCAAGGCAGCGCAGCAGCAGGCACCGCCAAAACGCGTGCCGCCGCAGTATTCCGACAGTCGAACGGAACGTGTACCACGACCGGCACCGACGAACGACGTCGTTGAGGCACAGATCGTCTCGGCATCAGGCGCCGAGGATGTGGTGGTCGCGGAAGCCGTGCCTGTGTCCCAGAATCGCTCCGACAAAGCAAAGTCGGCCCGACGGAAAAAAACCGCCAAGAAAGCTGCAGCGTCACGCCAGACGCTTTCAGGTCGAGAACAACGGAGAGCTGAGACAGAGACCATGTCGACGCCCTACGATCAAGTCCAGAAAAGCACTGGCAATCGTCTGTCGACCGGATTCTCGGGGGAAAGTCTGGTCGAAATGCTGAAGCGTCCGGGTGGCTTGCAGCAGGCGTTTTTGCTGCGAGAAATACTTGATAGGCCAGAACACCGTTGGTAAGCATGTTTGGCTGGCGCGGTCGTTGGTGCCAGCGTCGTGATCCCAGCGTCGTGATCCCAGCGTCGTGATCCCAGCGTCGTGATCGCTGAGGGTGCCTCAAACCCGTTCATTGCCCCCTCCCAAGCCAGTAAATGTTCCGTCTGCTTTGCTGAACCCTTGCTGGCTTGCCACAGCGGGCATGCATGGCATGGGGGCCGGTTGGTTCGCAGGATGATCGGGGTGAGAGTGTCACCATTTCTTTCAGTGTCACGCGATTTCCGGCCACGTGCATGGGTTCCCGTTCCGGTAAATGGGGCCCACAATGTCCGTTCCGGGTCAAGCTCGTAAAGCTGACATGTTCCATGTTCTGTTCATCCTGAAATGAATTGCTTTGCCTCAGTCACCGTCCAAGTCTCAGTCACCATCGTCTCAGTCACCATCGTCTCAGTCACCATCGTCTCAGTCGTTGCCTGGCTCTTGCGTTGCAAGTCAGGATGGACCACGAGCGATGGTGGCTATTTGCACGTTCAATGAAGCCGAAAATATTGAGCTGATGATTTCCGGGCTCCGGCAGGCTTTGCCGCATGCAGACGTGATTGTGGTCGATGACAACTCACCCGATGGCACGGCTCAATTGGTCAAAGCGATGTCCGAGAATGACGCGTCTGTCCGTCTTTTGGTGAGGCAAGATGAACGAGGTTTGGGGAGTGCGATTCGCTTTGCGATGCAGCATGCCATTGATCATGATTACGATTATTTCATGAATCTTGATGGTGATTTGAGTCACAATCCCAAGCAGATGCAATTGTTGTTCAGCAGGGCGTTGCAAGACAGCGGTTTGGCTGTCGTTGTGGGATCACGTTATGTCACAGGTGGACAAATCGTTGGTTGGCCGGTTCGTCGCAAACTCATGAGTCGAATGGTCAATGGTTTCGCAACAACCTGCTTGCGTTTGCCCGTTCGAGATTGCAGTGGATCGATGCGATGTTACCGGGTTGATGCTCTGGCCAAGCTTGGTCTGAAGAACTTGAGAGTGAATGGCTATGCCATTCTGGAGGAGGTTCTGTTGAGGCTGCATCAGCAGGGTGAGCAGATCGTTGAGGTTCCAATCACTTTCACTGAACGCGAACGCGGCCATAGCAAACTCACGATGTCAGAGGCGATGCGGTCGATGCTTCAAATCATTTCTTTGGCATTTCGCCGAAAAGTGGCTTGAGGGTTGGGTGGTATGGCAGAGTTTGTGCGGGGCTCCATTTGGGATTTTTTCCATTTTCCTGGGCTTCCGTCTCAGGCTTGGTGGTGTCATCCATCATGCCGCGACAGACTGTCGCATTGGCCCCAATGCGATCAATCATTCCCCTGCTATAATTTGAGGCTGCGTGGGGCATGAGCAAAAAGCCTTCAATTGGCTGATCACTGACAAAAACATAGGCAAACGGCGTGTTGAGCGGTACTCCCTCTGACGATCCATCTGGAACCGATGCAATGATGATGGACGGTGCTCCTGAGGAGTCTTACTCCTATGACGACGTGATCGTTCGTGGTTTCGTTGCGGCGACACTTTTTTGGGGTCTGTTGGCAGCCATCGGTGCTGTCTTTGTGACTCAAACTTTGTTGCATCCACGGCTTGATGCTGGGGTGGATTGGTTGAGCTTTGGGCGAATGCAGCCAGTCGGTGAAATGCTGTTTTTCACGGCATTCATCGGCAACGGCATCTTTGCTGGAATCTACTACAGTACTCAACGTCTCTGTAAGGCACGGATGTGGAATGGGATGTTGAGTTGGATGCACCTTTTGAGCTGGCAAGCAATCATCGTTGCCGCTCTGGTAACCTTGCCCATGGGGATCACTCAAGGACGCGTCCATGGTGAAGCAGAGTGGCCGATCGATTTGGCGATAACACTCGTCTGGATTCTGTTCTTTGCGTCGAATTTTTTCATGACGTTGAGGCACCGTCGAGTGCCACGAATGTATGTCTCGCTGTGGTTTTATGTTGCTGCTGTGGTGGCAATGGGGCTTGTCAATCTTTGTACACTTTTCGTTTTTCCTACGGGATTGTGGGAGAGTGATTCATTGGCGACTGGCATGCAGGACGCATTACTGCAGGAATGGTATGGCCATAATGCTTTCCTGTTCCTGTTTATCGTGCCGGTTCTGGGGCTGGCTTATTACTTTGTTCCCAAGGCACTGCAGCAGCCACTCCACAGTTACAAACTCACGATTGTCGGTTTTTGGACTCTGATATTTGCAGGTGCATGGGCTGCGCCTCAGCATTTGCATTACACGGCTCTGCCGGAATGGGCCTCAACTCTGGGAATGTTGTTTGGAGCCTTGCTTGGTGTGGCCGTGCTTGGCAACGTCAGCAATCTTCTGTCCACATGTCGCGAGTCACAGGTTCAGAAGCCTGCTGATCCCGCGATTCGTTTCATGAAGTGGGGAGTCGTGTTGCTGGGTCTGTATGCCTTTGACGAAATTCTGTTAAGTGTAAAGACCATCCATGCACAAGTGGATTACACCGAGTGGATGACCGCGCACTTCCAGCTGGGCTGTCTTGGCTGCGGCGGAATGTTGGTTCTCGGCATGGCTTACTGGATGATACCAAAGTTGTTTCAAACCCAAATTGCGAGCAACAGAGCTGTTGGTTTGCATTTTTGGTTGGCAGCCACTGGGGTATTGCTGTGTGTGTTGCCAGGTTACGCCGCAGGCGTAGTTCAAAGTGGTGTTTGGAATGCCATGGATGATCTTGGGAACTTGAGATATGACTTTGCTGAGTCAACATCCTTCCTGAAAATGATGTGGTCGCTGCAAATGCTGGGTGGCTTGGCTTATGTGATGGGCTTTGTTGTGATGCTGGCCAACTATGCCAGAACCTGGTGGAATCATGCGACTCCCTATGAAGTGCCACTCTATCATCAGGAGTCCAGTGACAAACAAAAGCGATTGATTTCATCTTTGGAGCCGGCCAGTGTGTTGGAGGCAGCTCCTGTCCTGAATCTTGCCAAAAAGGTAGATGTCTGGACGAGATTGGGTTGGCATCGGAGGTGGGAGGATGCTCCCCGAAAAATTGGCGTTCTTGTGGCCATGTTTGTTTTGCTGGCCTTCACCGTTGAAGTCGTGCCCATGTTCGTTTTTGCCAACAGCAACGCCCCGAAAATTGCTTCGGTCAAGCCGTTTACTCCTTTGGAATTATTGGGTCGACACATTTACCTCGAGGAAGGTTGTTCCAATTGCCATACCCAGATGGTCAGACCGCTCATGGCTGAGACAAAGCGGTATGGTGAATTCAGCCAACCGGGTGAGTTCATTTACGATCAACCTGCGCAATGGGGAAACCAGCGAATCGGACCTGACTTGGCGCGGGAATCAGGGAAGCAGACAAGTTTTTGGCATTGGCAGCATCTGGAAAATCCACGGCACAGTGATCCGGATTCCGCCATGCCCTCGTATCAATATTTGCTGGATCGACCCATCAATCTCGAGCAAGCCAATGAGTTGGTGCAGGCGGCCCGAGAAAGTGGAATTCCTTACGATATTGATTTGGACGGCATGCAGGCAAGTATCAGCAAGCAGGCAGAGCGGATCGCAGCAGATATCGTTTCAAAAGGTGGAACGTTTCGACGCGGTAATCTGATGACTTTCGATGCTCAAGCCGTTGCGCTCATCGCTTATCTGCAGAGGTTGGGCGCAGATCTTACAGCACCGGCGGTGGCTGAAAAAACAGACGATGCTGCCAAAGTAAATGATCAGGATGTTAGTGATGCCATCGATCCCTCGGCAGGTTCTGATAGGAACAAGGTGGTCAGTTTCATACCGTAAACTCAGGCACAGCACGGGCTGAAATGCTTGTGCCGATGTCTGCTCACCTGCTGCCTGAGTGATTGGGAGGGAAGCACGGAAGCCATTGGCAGACAAAAGGTCGACAGCGGAGAAAAGTAGTGGCATGACAAGGACCACTGTCCTTGACCGAATGGATTTTGAAGTAGACGCAATAATCAAACAAGTTGTTAAACCCAGTTTTCAAGCCTCGTCATCAAGCCTCGCCATCAAGCGAGGAACTTTCAAGTCATGAACGATTCAAATCCGGAATCCTCCGAATCAAACGAAGTACCGCCAGCAACCCAGTTGACTGATGATTCGTTTGATGGGATTCAACAGTACGACCATCCACTACCCAGTTGGTGGATATGGCTGGTTTTTGGGTGTCTCGCTTTCGCACCCCCGTACATCTGGTTCTATCACAATGGCACCGAAGGTCGGTCACTCGCGGAACAACACGACCAGCAATTGGCCAAAAACCTGAAATTGCAATTCAGTCAAATGGGTGAACTGACCGCAGACCGGGAAACGTTGGTTCGTTTCCTGAATGAAGAATCATGGTTAAGAGTGGGACGTTCTATCTTCAAAACAAATTGTGTTGCCTGTCACGGCCGTGATGGTGCTGGGCAGGTAGGACCAAATCTGCAGGATGACCATTACAAGAACGTCAGTGACATTGCCGACATTCTTACCGTGTTGAACAACGGGGCCAATGCGGGTGCCATGCCGGCATGGAAGTCAAAGTTGTCGTCCAATGAAATTGTTCTGGTTTCTGCTTACGTTGCAAGTTTGCGCGGGACGAGTGATGGATCCGGCAAGCCAGCGGAGGGAAGAAAAATTCCATCCTGGCCGCAGCCTTCTCCCAAAAACGAGATAGGCGGAGAATCAGGCACGCAGGGGTAACATGGATCGCTGCTGAAGACAGTTGACCTGCGTGACGCGTGTTGCGTGATTATGCTTGGTTACTTTGTGGGCGACGGATTCGCCAAACACACCTGCTGCTGGCATGCAGGTGTCTGGTATGCAGGTGTCTGGTATGCAGGTGTCTGGCATACAGGTATCTGGCATACAGGTAACTGGCCGGAAATTTCCATCATCATGCGGCCAGAGGTTTTGAAACCATCTGTTTGATGGTTCGGTGTCTTGTGAATTTGTGCGTTAAAATCGGGGCTGATTGAGGGCACCAGCGTATTGCACTGGTCCCTCCTTGGATTTCCACACACTTGGTGAGCACGAGGTGAGCTGATGCAGACTCGACGGTCTTTCCTGGCAACCGGGATCAGTGTTGCAGCGAACAGTGGACTGGTGAGGTTGGTCGCAGAGGATGACGCTCGAATCACATCCCGGCGGCCGGCGGGAACTGGACGGGAAGCACAGGGGCTGGAGGTGTTGATGCCTCGGAATCGTGTTCCCTTGTCCTTTGTCATTGATGACTCAACCTGTCTCGTGAATATGGGGCACTTCTGCACTCCTCAGTTCG
Organism: Planctomycetaceae bacterium; assembly: GCA_002862205.1. GTDB lineage: Bacteria > Planctomycetota > Planctomycetia > Pirellulales > Pirellulaceae > Rubripirellula. The sequence continues at coordinate 28,929 of PKCN01000313.1, forward strand.
CCGAAGCCCTGCCCCATCGGACTGAATATAAAAAGCCATGGCGTGAGTGGCCGCGTGAAATCCCTGATCAGTTTGTTCGCAAGTTCGGTGAGTGGTGTGCGGATCGGGGAGTACGGGGAAAGTACAGCATTGTTCCCTACCCCGCCTGTGTCGGCTGGGTTGATCGTGAGATGCCCGGTTGGTCGCGTCATCAGTTACAGGAAAGTTTGAAGCTGGTACGCGAATTGATGGTTCCCAACTGGGATATTCATCCTGAAATGATCACGCACACTCGCGTCATTGATTTGAAGACGGGGCGACCCATGAACACCATCAATGCCGGGACGATGGAGAATTCGTATCCGCAGGAAAAGAAAAGTGTCGATGAGCTGGCTTCCTATCTGGCGTACGCCTTGCGCATTCTCGAACGCTGCGAGCTTCCTTGTGAGGGAATCACTACCCCGGGAGGGTTTGGAAACCTTGTGAAGAGTGAATTGTCCCTAGCGGTGGATCAAGCCGTGCGAGATGTTTACGCTGTCGATCTGCCGCATTACTTCAAATACGTTCGCACGGGAGACCAAAGCACCGAGCCGATACTGGAACATTTGCGCGGAGTGGGCACCGACGGACTGAGATTGACGGTTAATGTGCCCGCTGGAACGGGAGACTGGTTTGGAGGTTGGCAGGGTGACCGTGTTCCCGAAGCAGATCGCTACTGCAATCAAGACGCAACCGCAGGCAGGATGGTTGAGCTGATTGAACGTCGGCAACCCGCCATCATGCTGTGCCATTGGCCTGGAATCTACAGCAATGGTACGGAAGCGGGATTTAAAGCGTTTCAGAAAATTGTCACTTCAATCGAGGCACGCTACCGGGACCGGACACTGTGGATGAAAATGAGCGAAATTGGCCGCTATTGGGCCGCACGAGAATTGACCAGGTTGAATCGTATTGGGAAGCAGATGACGTTCGATGCTCCATTTGCTGTGGATAACTTCACGTTTCGGATTGCGAATGCAAACGGTCCGGCACACTTGGATCTGAATTTGAACGAGGTCACTGACATGTCCGCACTTGCTGCAGGAACTTGGTATCAAGCAGAGCAGGATCAGATTGTCTGCATCAACTTGCCGCGGGGGCGAACCTTGCTGCAGTGGGATTAAGTCGCTGGTTGCTCGAGTCTGCAACTTGACCCAAACCGAGGTGGGGGATCGAGTCATGTTTTCACGCTGTTGCCATCAAATGGCAGATCAGTTCGCTTACCACAGGAGCAAAAGAATTCGTTGTCCAAGTCCCTGCATTGCCTAGAAATCCGAGCGTTTGACGGTTTCACCGCCTTGAGCTGTGAGAATCGACTTGAGTGTCATGTTGTTCAGGTCATTTTTAAGAAAGATCACGGCACCATCACCCATTAGAGCATTGAAGCCGAGGCGTTTTGCGTCGAACAAATTGGTCTTGGGTGTGTCCAGATTGACCGAAACATCTTTCGGTTGGGTCCATGCAACAGCGACATCGGACCGCGTTTCCAGCACCATCACGGTATTCGATAGCCCATCAAGAATTTCGCGAAAATGTCTACCATGATCAGAATTCATTATCAGCTTGGCACCGCGCGGACGCTGGTATACCGTCATGCCAGGTTCGGTGACGAGTGCCGGGTGCCGGTACACGTCAGGCATGAGTTTCATCAACTTGATATTGTGTTCGCTGTCCCATGGCTCATCCTGATGAAAGCGGTGGTACAGTGCTTTTTCTCCGATGAAGGGCAGCAGTTTGACTCGCCAGCTTAGCATCGGTTTTTCATTTCGATCACTTGTGTTTCCAGGCAGTTCATGGTGCACCAAATGATGATTGTGCATCGCAAGTCCAATCTGCTTCAAGTTGTTTGCTGAAGACGTGCGTGCCGCAGCGCCTTGTGCTGATTGGATGGCGGGTAACAACATGCCAACCAAGGCGCCACTTGAGGCCATGTTGTAGTTCATGACGCCTTCAATCACGACTTCCCGTCCACTCTGCTTGGGCGCGACTGCTTCTACCATGTAGTTGGCTATTCGTTTCATGTATTGTTGGCTTGCCACAGCGATGGGGTCATCCTGATTTGTCTCAGCGTTCGACATCTCTAATACCATGTCTCGAGTTGTCATAATTCCTTTCATCAACGTGCGCTCAAGTTCTTCTGCTGTTGACACGTCACGTGCCAGTATTTGAAGACGCTGTGCAGCAGTGTCGCTTTCAATGTCAATCGATAGAACCAATGCATCGACCAGTTTCAGCACCGGGGCGAATGTCAGCACGGGAACGGGGAGGGCAGAACCCTGTTCGAATGCCATTGTTTCCAGATTGCTGATCAGGGGGCGCAATGGTTCCATCGAGACCAACAATGAGAGTTGACCAGAGGTCATCGTTTCATCAGCCAATGTTGCCAGTGGACCACGTTCACGATCATCTGTTCCCGCACGCAAAACGGTGTCCATGTAATTCGTTGTTGCCAGCACGACTGTTTTGGAATCGTATTCGTGTAGCATCGCCGGCAGGGGGGTGTTGATCCGATAGCAGGACCTGCCGTCCAAATCGACTGGCTCATTGGCGTTTACCATCTCAGGACTGACCTTGGACAACTCAAAGGCTTGCTTCAATCGGATCACTGCGGCAAACATTGGTCCTGTGGGACCCGGGGGTGCAGCAATGACTTGAACTGTTTCAATGGACTCTGCTGGCACACCAATATTTTGAACGCACCAAGCATTGGCAATTTCGATGGGGTACAACTCTGCTTTCGGGCTGGCAAGAGTCTCTGATACCCGCATGACGACCGTTGCCGCTGCATCAGGAGGCAGGAATGCATTGCCGAATGGTTTTTCGCTTTCTTGGGCCACCGCCGGCAGTGCGGAGACAAGGAAACAGCAGATCGCTCCAGCAAATGCGAGTGAATGGGTTTTCCGAATTTGGGTACTCATAGCGATTGTCTCTCTGGGATTGGCACGAAGTATTTTGTGCTGTGTGAGTGGGCAGGTTTGAATTCGAGGAACCACCAATGGTGGCGTTGCTAAAATTGAAGGTGGTGAGCGATTCCTGCGGCCCGGTCATGGGCGATGGAGGGCTGCGAGCAAATGACCATGGTTCGTAAGCACTGCAGTCCAAGGAGGCTCAGCGTTGAAATGTTGCAGTACGTGGATTCTGCGTTCTAGCCAACGGTTGCTGAGTGCAGTTATTAGGTGTTTACCGATGAAGAATTTGGATTTCAGCTACTTCTGGTTTGTGGTGCCTGAGGAAAGTGAGTTGCTGTTTTCCCTTCGTGGGCGGTGTTTCAATCTTGGCGAATCTGCATCGGTTTATTCCGTTTAAACGTTGCGTCTGAGTTCCACTGTGGCGGGATAGTGTTCCGGTATTACGTGTGAGCGAGCAGATCAGCGTGGTTATCACGACGGCTGGAGTGTTTGCGTTGAATTTGTGCTGCTGTTGGCAGGTCGAGACCAACGTGGACCATTGAATTGACTAAAATACGGGGCATGAGTGATCATGTTCCAATATCGCCACCGGGTTGCGGGCGACGCCCAGCGTCATTTCCCGTTACGGGAACCGGCCGCTGGAGTATTCAGCAGAGCTTTCTGCTGCGCTGTTGTTTGCTGGTTTCGCGGTGTTTGCTGGTTTGCCTAGCCTTGCGGGTGCCGGTATTGCTTGCCGCAGAGGACGTTGTGTTGACGGGGTCTGAGCAACAGGAAGCGGCGAGTCCGGCACAGCTTGAATTCTTTGAAAAGCAGGTGAGGCCGGTCCTGGTTGAGCATTGTTATGAGTGTCATGGCGAGCGATCCGACGGTGGATTGCACGTGAACTCGCGTGAAAGTCTGCTTCGCGGCGGTGATTCTGGTCCTGCGCTGGTTCCAGGTGATCCGGATTCCAGCTTGTTCGTGGAAGCAATTCGCTATGAGAATCTGGATTTTCAGATGCCACCGCAGGGCAGGTTACCGCAAGCCCAGATCAAGGTTCTGGAGAAGTGGGTGGAAATGGGAGCACCTGACCCGCGGGATGACACGACCAGAACGGGCTTGCCGGTTGGCATGAGTATCGAAGAGGGCAGGGAATTCTGGTCGTTTCGGCCTGTTGCCAATTCACCTGTTCCCGATCTTGGGACGCATGCCTTTGTGAAAAATCCCATCGACGCCTTCATTTTGCACCGATTGATTGAGCAAGGTTTACAGCCCGCACCACCAGCTCAACCTCGAACTTTGGTTCGACGGTTGTACATGAATCTCATTGGCGTGCCGCCAACTGCTGAGCAAGTCGATGCCTATCTCTCGGATGCTTCCCCTCGATCGACACAAAGGTTAGTTGATCAATTGCTGCATTCACCCGCCTATGGCGAACGTTGGGGACGGCACTGGTTGGACGTTGCCCGATATGCAGATTCAAACGGTTTGGATGAGAACCTTGCGTTTGGTAACGCTTGGCGGTATCGCGACTATGTCATCAACGCATTCAATGCAGACAGGCCGTTCAATCGTTTTCTGATCGAACAGCTTGCCGGTGATCTTCTCCCTGACGCGACTGCGGAAACAAAAATTGCAACAGGTTTTCTTGTGCTGGGTGCCAAGGTTCTGGCCGAGCCCGATCGAGAGAAACTGACAATGGACACAATCGATGAGCAAATCGATGCCACGGGCAAGGCATTCATGGGAATGAGTCTGGGTTGTGTCCGTTGTCACGATCACAAGTTTGATCCGATCAAACAACGTGACTACTACGCGCTGGCTGCAATCTTCAAGAGTACGAAAACATTCGGAGACACCAATACTGGTGCAATCAAGCATTGGCACGAATATTCTCTGGAATCGGTTGATGACATGGATGAATTCAAACTCATCGATGCGGAAATCGCGAGGCTGAAGAAAGAAGCAAGCGACTGGAAGAATTCAGCGATTACCAAATTGCGGGCTGCCGCCAATGACAAAGCAACCGAATACTTGATGGCTTGCACAAAATTGAGCGTGACAGATTCGCTGGTTCGAATCAGCGAAGTGGCTGGGCAGTATGATTTGCACCCTCGAATCCTGCACCATTGTCGCCGTCATCTCGAGTTCAATCAGCAGCATGAGGTGTTTAAGCCATGGCATCAATTGCAGCAGGGTGTTTCAGATCCAGACCAAAACGCCGATGCGGTGGAAAAATTCTATCGTCCACTCTTTGCGGCGGCATCGGGTGGGCAGGTTGTCAGTGAACCATCGGCTCAGGATGCCAAAATCAAGTCGATTGTCTTGCCCGATGCAAAACAGGTTGCGGCGGCGTTGAAAGATCATTCCGGTTTCTTGACCATTCCACCCAAGCCTGAGTTCGCTTTCGATGACGAAACGCTGGCGGAGTACAACCGGCGTATGGAGGCTGCAAGGATCTACGAGTCCAATGCTCGTGATGTTCCGGCGGCGATGGGCGTGTCTGATAACACGGTTCTCACGCGATTGCCGATTCATATTCGAGGAAGTCATCTGAATCTCGGTGAGGGTGTGGCTCGTGAGTTTCCCACGGTGATGCGAAGTTCGGAGGTGCGCCCGGTCTTTCCCCGGCATCAGAGTGGAAGACTGGAATTTGCGAATTGGATGGCCAGTACACGACATCCCCTCACCGCTCGCGTTTATGTGAATCGGGTTTGGCGTTGGCATTTTGGAGAGGGGCTTGTCCGGACGACTGAGAATTTCGGTGTGCTTGGTGACCGTCCCTCACATCCTGAATTGCTCGACTGGCTGACACGCTGGTTCATGGAATCGGGTTGGTCGACCAAGAATCTCAATCGCTTGATCCTCGCTTCCAGCACTTACCGCATGTCTGCCCTCCATCCACAAAAGTCAATCGCCAGCAAAATCGATCCTGGAAATCGTTCGTTGTGGCGGTTTCGAATCCAGCGGATGGAGCCTGAGCAGATTCGGGATTCAATTCTTTCGATCTCCGGCCGTCTTGATGCAGTCATGGCGGGAAAAACGGTTCCCCTGCGGAACCGTCAGTTTGTATTCAATCACACTTCAGTCGACCACACACGTTATGACAGCTTGCGACGGGCAGTCTATTTGCCTGTCATTCGCAACAATCTCTACACCATGTTTGAGCAGTTCGATTTTCCTGATCCGACCATGCCAACGGGGAATCGTAGCGAGACTGTGGTGGCTCCCCAGGCATTGTTGTTGATGAATTCCGATCTCGTGATTGATTCAGCCGATGTTCTTGCGCAAAGTCTGCTCAATTTGTCGGTGAGCGATGCCTCACGAGTTGAAATGGCGTACCAACGAGTGTTGGGACGTCCCCCAACAGGACGTGAGGCCCGTCGAGCGGTCGACTTTGTGTCGCAGGTGGTGTCGGGTGCCAAGGTGAATGCCGCAGCGGTTGACGAAAAAGGGGCGCGCAGGGGATGGTTACTGTTTTGTCAAAGTCTGTTTGCCAGTAATGAATTCATGTATCAAAGGTGAAAACATGCTGAAAGCATCATTGCAATCCAGACGAAGCGTTTTGTGTAATTCCGCGGTGGGGTTTGGGAACCTTGCCTTTTTGCATCTGTTGCAAAAAAATTGCCGCGCACAAGACGGCGCTCCGACGACAAGCGGTGCGGTTGAGCCTTCCGGGCCGCTGGCTCCCAAGCCAACCCATTTGGAGGCCCGTGCCAAACGTGTGATCTTTCTGTTCATGAAAGGTGGCCCTTCGCACGTCGACACGTTTGATCCCAAGCCATTGTTGGATCGGGATCATGGCAAACCTTTGCCATTTGATTTGCCCAGAGTCACCTTCGCAAAACAGGGGAACCTGCTGCGATCGCCGTGGCAATTCAAAAGGTACGGCCAGAGTGGATTGCCGGTCAGCGAGCTGTTTCCCAATGTTGCCAGGCACGTCGATGATTTATGCATGCTGCGCTCCGTTCATGGTACCAATCCCGCTCATGGTGGTGCATTGCTCAAGTTGCACACGGGAAGTGATCAGTTTGTGCGGCCGAGTCTGGGATCCTGGCTGACGTACGGATTAGGAACTGAAAACGAGAACCTGCCTGCCTTTGTTACCATCTGTCCAACTCTGGCACACGGTGGTGTCAACAACTGGGGAGCTGCGTTTTTGCCGGCTCATTGCCAGGGGACACCCATCGGTAACGCATCGCTCAATGCCAGATCGGTTGGTGTCAAGCATATCCGTAACCAACGAATTGACCCTCGCAATCAACGTCGCCAGTTGGATTTGATTCGTTCCATGAATCAGGAACACTTGGACACAGTGGGAGCCAATGATGCATTGGAAGGAAGGCTGAATTCCTTCGAGCTCGCTTATCGAATGCAGGCATCAATGCCTGAGTTGCAGGACCTGACCCGAGAAACATCTGCCACCCAGCGCATGTATGGAATCGATGATCCAGTGACGGAAGACTTTGGACGACAGTGCTTGATGGCCAGAAGGTTCCTTGAGAATGGAGTCCGCTTTGTTCAAGTCACGCATAGTGACAGCGAAGTTCAGTGGGATCAGCACGGCAATCTGTATGCTGGGCACACCAAAAATGCCGGGGAAGTCGATAAACCGATTGCGGGACTCTTGCAGGACCTCAAGAGCCGAGGTTTGCTGGAAGATACATTGGTGATTTGGGGGGGCGAGTTTGGACGAACACCAACAGCCCAGGGAAATAATGGTCGTGATCATAACCCGCATGGTTTCACCATGTGGATGGCTGGAGGCGGTGTGAAGGGTGGCTATGCATACGGAGCAACCGATGATTACGGATATTATGCTGCCGAGAACAAGATGCATGTGCACGATCTGCATGCAACCATTTTACATTTGATGGGTTTGGATCACCAACGCCTGACCTATCGGTATGCCGGACGGGATTTTCGGCTGACCGATGTCGCTGGGCAGGTCGCTGATGACATTCTTGCCTGATACCATGCTGGTGAAATGATACCAGCACGCATGACACTTGATGTGTCACACCATGCTGGGGCAGGGCCGCCGGAGCAGAGGCGTGCTCTGGCTAGCAAGATTCGCCCAGAGCATGAACGGAAACATCAGACATGAGTGAACCAAGCATCCCTGTTCATCCATTGACGGACGAGGAAAAAGCTGTCTTTGAATGGCAAATGTGGATTCCGGATTTGGGCGAGCAGGGGCAGCAGCGTTTGAAAGATGCTTCTGTCATGATTTCGCGAGTGGGAGGGGTCGGCAGTGTTGTCGCTTATGAACTGGCTGCTGCTGGCATCGGAAAACTCGTCTTGGCACACGCGGGCAATGTCAAACCCAGTGATCTGAACCGCCAATTGCTAATGACCCACGATTGGATCGGTAAACCACGCATCGAGTCGATCAGACGGCGATTGTTGGACCTCAATCCAAGACTCGAAATCGTTTCAGTTGCCGAGAATGTGAGTGAAGAAAATGCCGCGAGCCTGGTCGATCAATGTGATTTGATCGTCGATTGTGCGCCGCTGTTTCCAGAACGCTTTGCGATGAACCGCCAAGCCGTGCTGCAGAATAAACCATTGGTCGAATGTGCCATGTTTGAGATGGAAGCGCACATCACGACCGTGATCCCCGGGCAATCGCCCTGTTTGCAATGCATCTTTCCCAAAGATCCCCCTACCTGGAAACGACAGTTTCCTGTGCTTGGGGCCGTGTCAGGCACGGTGGCATGCATGGGGGCAGTCGAGGCGGTCAAAGTGATTGCAGGATTAGGTGACCCATTGTCCGGACGTTTGTTGCGAATGGACCTCAGACGGATGAACTTCCATACCATGAATGTCAGTCGACGCGCGGGTTGCCCGATCTGTGGAACGAACTCGGACTGACAAGCGAGAATGAAATTTGGAAATGTAGCACCCGTGCAGCTGTATCAAACATGACGGTTTGTTGGCAGTTGTGTGCAGATGCTCAGGGACTTTGGTCATGCAACCCGCTTTGCGGGTGACTCGTCATTGACCGATTGCTTTGGGGGACACCGTAGCTTGTGGTTTTCAACAACCAGATCGATTGTGTCGGGTGTGATCCTGTTCTGACCGCGACAGGCTGCTGTGGTTAAGGCTGACTCAGCGATGACAGCGATGTCGCCGATCAGGCCCGCACTCGAACGATGCAAACGTGCGATCGCAGTTTCACTGAAAATTGCTCGCGTGCTGCCCGCCTGCTTTAACGCAGTATCGACATAGGCGACCGTGTCCTCGGGGCTCAATGGAGTAAGTTGAATCTGCATGCCACACACGCCAGCGCTCAACTGCAGGGATGAGCGTTGATCAGGCTGTGTTGTGGCGACGACCGAAAAATTCCGGTGACGCCGCGCATAATCCATGGCGACGCCAATGGTCGATGCAGTGCAGTTCTCGATGAACCATAAAGTGCGAATCCCCTGCCTGTCACTCTGTTGGATTGCGGTGTCAATCATTTGTCCCACAGGTAAGTCGTGGCAACCCTGCCCCAACACAGAACCGAGTTGTTGGATTGCTGTCGAGCCTTCGCCGTGACTCCGGGTCAGAATGACATCCAGTGGACATGTGCCGAGTCCACGCATTGAAACCATGTGATCCAGAAGATGGCTGATACCGGATCGACTGACCGCGGTCAGGAATGCAAGTTTCCAGTTACTTGTGGCAAAGTATTGGAGTGCAGCGAGTACTTCACGTTGTGGCTGACCTGAAAAAAAGAAATCAGGACCGCTGAGGAACGGAGGACGTTCGAGTGACCAATGGTGCAGGTAGCCAGAAAACGGCTGATGTGCGAACAGCGACAATTCAGTTCCTGCGCAAGGTGTGGAGGGTGACGTGTCGGGGAGAACCCCCGGTTTTGAATCTCTGGGTCCTCTGTTAGATCGGCTAACGTGTAGTATCTTCTTGAGAATGCCTGAAACAACGGGATGATCAAATTAGCCAGTGGGTGGTGCTGTAAACGATGACACGACGATACTTTATCCCTGATTTGCCCGCTTTAGGCGGCTTGGTCAGCCTGCCTGAGGCTGAAGCGCAGCACGCCAGCCGTGTCATGCGCGTCCAGGTGGGTGAGGATCTGGTCCTGTTTGATGGTCAGGGCAATGAGGCGACCGCAAAGTTTGTGCATGTTGGACGCAAGGAATGCCACTGCCAAGCCGATCCGGCCCAGGCGATCAACCGAGAACCCAAACGCGAGATTCATCTAGCGATCGCACTCCCCAAGCCCGATCGTGCCCGAGAGTTGATCGAGCGTTTGACGGAAATCGGTGTGTGCTCGCTGACTCCATTGATGGCTCAGCGTACGCAGCGTCCACCCACCAATTCATTGCTTGCAAAACTCAGACGGGGTGTGATTGAGTCGTGCAAACAATCAGGCCGAAATCAATTGCTGGAGTTGAACGAGCCAGTGCACGCCGATACTTTTTTCCGGACCTGTGAGCAGAATACGCGTTGGATCGCTCACCCTGCCATGGACGACATCATCCGAGATGCCTCACCCTCCGGTACTTTTCATGTGGCGATTGGGCCGGAAGGCGGATGGACCGATGACGAGGTGCAACTGGCCCTGTCGCAGGGGTTTCAGGCGGTTGATTTGGGGGCACGCATCTATCGAATCGAAACCGCAGCAACAGCGATTGCTGCGATTTTGGCAACCTGACCGGAGCGGGCATCAACGAGCAGTCTGTTGGTGACGTGTTTCCTGCCCATCTTGCGCTGATCCGCAATGCTTCGGATTGTTCTGCGGAGCTGCTCGGTGGTGTACGCGGTTGAGAAGGTATGGGGGTTGTCTCAGCCGAGCGACAACACAATTCCAAACCTCGAAGAAGGACCAGTGTATGTATGGCCAATCGCGGGACCACGAAAGTGACTCAATTACCGGGTCACGCAGCGGGCCCGCTTTTTTTCAGTCACCATCGCCATCAAAGAAAAAGAATCAGCGTTCTTCTGAACATGAAAAAGAACATGGCCCGACTGCCAGCAGCGGGGCCGCAGTGGATCGCCAAGTCCCCATTGTGGGTTCCACCTTATTGGCTGTCTACGAAAGGGAACACGAATTTCGGGCAGGAATTCTATTGGTTGATGAGGTAACGCTGGCGGAGGAATCCGCGATCCACCGCAGTGCTCAGTGCGATCCATCTTCAGACGCAGTTCAAGAAGCCAGTCCTTGGTTGCTCAAGGTGGCCGAGCTGCGACTTGAGAGCGAACATTTGCCCGGTCAAGCGTTGCAGTGGAAACCGGGAATTGAATTGTCCAGTGACCAGCTTCTGTTTACAGAAGTTCTGACCTGTAAATTGAAAAGTGAGCATGTCGCGGCTTGCCGCCAGGGGCTCAGCCGTCTTCACGCGGTTGCGAAAATGCTGGAATTGAGTCGTGATGGCGAATAAAGATTCACGACGCGAATTGATTTGAATCGCGTCCTGACTTCGAAAATCCCGAAGTACAGGACGAGTATCCTCAGCGGCGAGTTGTGACCGATCTTTTACGGCTCAAGTGCCTATTCACGGCTGATTGGTTGTTGGCGGATGATTGATTGTTCGCCTGCGATTCAGTCGGTTGTGATTTCGACGGAATCCAACTCAGTAAACTTGCCAATTGACATGTTGGCACCCCCAACGAGCAGCATCTGTTTGTTGGTCCAAGGCACCATCACGTGAAAGAAACGTGCTGGATCATAATCGGCCACAATCTCCCATTTTCTGCTCTGTTCGTTCAGCCTTTGCACGTTGCCGTCAATGGTGCTGACGTACAGATGACCACCCAGACTGTGAGCGGCTGCGCCAAAGCCGGTGATCGGTTTACCATCCAGATTTGGCCCTTGGGACCAACTGTCGGATTTTGGATCATAAACATCCGTTCTCGTGGTTGGCCCACCGTCCGCATTCATGCCGCCAATCACATGGATTTTTCCATCATGGGCGGTCGAGAAAAGAGCGCGTCGTTTGAAGGCTGGATTGGCAAGCGGTTGCCAAGTTGCATTGGGGTCGGCAAGATCCAGTTTCCATGCGGTACCGTGCCATTGGGTTGCTTCTCCCTTGAGTGCCCAGCCACCAATAACAAAAATATGATCGTCGGCAACAGCAGCGCTCAAGGATGACCGTGGTTCAGGAAGTGGCGGCAGGTCCAACCAGCGGTTCTTTTCCACGTCAAACCGGCTGACACCGCTTTGTGAATGCAGGTCATGTTCCTCGCCCTCGGCGTTGCGGGCGGTGAAGCCACCGATACGCACGACGGAGTCTTTGTAGGGAAGCATCACCAAGCCCTGTAAACGTGGGCCTGACGGCAGCTGTTTCCACTCCTTGGGGGCCTTCAAGTCCAACGCCCAGAATTGATCGGATTGTTCTGCGGTCGAATAGGAATGCGCCGTTCCTGAGTGGCCGCCGTAAATGAAGAGGGTGCCATTGGCAACGGCGCCACCAAAACTGGTGAGCTCCAACGGTAGTTCCGGGAGGTCTGTGGTTGTCACTTGTACTTTGGGGGACGAGTGCGGAGGGGGTGTTGCGGTGTCAGGTTCCTCGGCAGAACTTGCGAGGGACCCTGTCAACAGACAGAGGGCAAGAAACAAGAGCAGCGCGATTTGGTACTTGTTGTTCATGGTACAGATGTCAGGAGTGGGTGATCAGATCAAGGACGCGTGAAATAGCGGAATGTGCATTGGCTGAATCTCCAAGCTGCATATCACCTGCCCCCATTAGATCATGGAATCGTGTTTGTTGGTGCATCAAAATCAGATTGCAATCGTCTGTGGCATCGCACTTCAAGGGTCGTGTTGGGCTGACCGAGTGCCAAGGTTGGTGCGAGTCCTGGTTGCGAGTCCTGGTTGCGAGTCCTGGTTGCGAGTCCTGGTCGTGATCAGCAGGCAGCCGTTCAAAAGAACAAGCGGTGTCACAGTTTGAACCGTGCACCGCTTGTTGTCGTGATCGCTGATCGTTGTGCACCGCGATATTATCGGGTGTTGGCAACGAACGCTATTTATTTGCAGGACTTGATGTTTGGCGATTTGCCGAAGATTCAGATTCCGGTAAATCGTTCGCTGCCTCGTTTGGAAGGCGGGGATCACCCTTGGTGGTCCCGGAACTGCGTTTCTTGCGGGAACTATCGCGGAAATCGAATAGTTTTTGCCGCTGGTCAGTCGTCAGTACGGCTTCGATATCTTGCATCTGTTGTGATTCAAGCTTTTCCAGTTCCAGTTTGAGTTTGGATATCTGGTCACGAAATTTCGCCTGGATCAGGTAGATCTCGATTTTCTGCTCGCTGTTTACCAGCGATGCAAAATACCGAGGCAGCCTGCCCTTGATCGTTTCGCGTTTGACTGACGTTGCTCCCCGTTCAGAATTGGTTGCCGGATTCTCGCCCTTCTCCTGTGCGGCTGCGGTTAAACAGACAGCAGTGAAAGCGACAACTAGAACATTACGGCCCCATGCATTGATCATGACTCTTTTGCCCCAAGAGTGTGATGAAAATGTTGACCAGCCAAACATTGACCGGTCTCGATTCGCCACGAATGACGACTGGTGAACAAATGTATATTCAGCGTCGTTTCTGTCAAGCAAAAACTCGAAGATTTATCCATTGCTCCCGGAAAGACGTTTTCTGAACTGACGTTTCGCGAACTGGCGTGTCGTGAATCCGGGTGTCGTGAATCCGGGTGTCGTGAATCCGGGTGTCGTGAATCCGGGTGTCGTGAATCCGGGTGTCGGCGGCCAAAAAGCTAGCAAAGCATGACTTGCTCAGAGTCTGGTGAACTCAAGTCACTGGTCGAGTTTGGCAACGCCGTGCCATCCAATGATTGCCTTGCGTGACCTTGGAGTTTTCCGTGACAGTTCTTCTTTCCATGTCGGCCTCGCCTCGACCTCCAGTCTTGCTGTGCTGTTGGAGCCTTCTCTTTTTGATGGGGTTGCATGATGTGTGGTTGTTGACGTGATACGACCTCGCTTGCGGTCCGGTATGCTTTGACTACCGACCAAGTCTGTGGGCAAGTTGGGGCAACTCAATCGTGTCGCGAGTACCAGCATGTTGGTGTGATCGAGTTTGCTAGGCGTTGTTCTGTCTCAAGCATTATTCGAGGCACCCTGCTTTGTGATTTGGACGAATCCATTTTGGTGCGAAAAGATCAGGTGAAACATTTTGGAGCTTACATGAGATCTCTGTTGAGCCTTGGCTGCTGTCTTTTTTTATTCATGATGGGGGCCACATCGCGTGGCGCTGAGGGGGCCACACTCAGCGCTGGTGCTGCGTCAGTGGATATCTCACCGCAAACATTGCCCGCGTTTCAGAATGGAGGATTCCTGCAGGCCAAGTCAGGCCGTGTAGTCGATCCGCTGCACGCGCGTTCGCTGGTGATCAGTGATGGATCGGAGACCATTGCCATTGTGATCGTCGATTCGTGCATGTTGCCGACTCCGTTGTGCGATCAGATCAAACAAATGGCAAAGCAGGAAACAGGGATACCAGACGATCGTATTTTGATCAGTGCAACGCATACCCACATGGCTCCGGCTGCCATGCGGTGTCTTGGTTGTCCTGCTGATCAGTCTTACGTGCAAAATCTTCCTGGACGCGTAGCGAAGTCCATCATTGAGGCGTACAGAAATCAGCAGCCTGCAAAAATCGGATGGGCGGTCGTCGATGGTGGTGACTTGACGAACTGCCGTCGGTGGATCACTCGCAGTGATCAAATGGGGGTTGATCCATTCGGTCAACGGACGGTCCGAGCGATGATGCATCCCGGTTATCAAAATCCATCCTACACAAGTCCAGCTGGACCGGTTGATCCATGGTTGTCGGTGTTGAGTGTGGTTTCAAGTGAGGATCAGTCACCGATTTGCGTGATGGCCAACCTCTCGATGCACTACTTTGGAGGTGGAGGTTTTTCCGCTGATTACTTTGGGGAGGTTTCACGTTTGCTGAAACAGCGTACCGAAGAAAAGCTCAACAAAAAGTTGCCCAGGTTTGTGGGAGTGATGTCTCAAGGTACCAGTGGTGATTTGCACTGGATGGACTACAGCAAACCACGGCAGACAATCAGTCGACAGCAGTATTCCGAGCGTGTTGCAAGCCGTGTGATGGAGGCCCTGTCCTCGATCGAGTATCGATCAGACCATGTTCTGGCCATGGCCGAAAAACGTTTGGACATCGGCTTGCGACTGCCTTCCAGGGATCGTCGCCAGTGGGCCCGGCCGCTGAATGCTGGCCGGGGTGATTTGCTGCCACGAAATCGACCGGAAGTGTATGCCCAAGAGGTCGAGTGGATTCATGCGAATCCGGTGGCTGAGGTGGTGTTGCAAGCCGTTCGGATTGGTGAACTTGGAATCACGGCGATTCCCAACGAGGTCTACGGGATCACCGGGCTCAAACTCAAGCGTCAAAGCCCACTGAAGTCCACTTTTAACCTGGAACTTGCCAATGGGGCAACCGGCTACATCCCACCTCCCGAACAACATTTGTTGGGCGGCTATACCACATGGCCCGCACGTACGGCTGGCCTCGTCAAGGAAGCTGAGCCATTGATTGTGGACTCACTGTTGACGTTGCTGGAAAAGGTGGCCGGAAAAAAACGCAAAGTGTTGGCGACTCCTCCGTCACCCTACACTCGCGCGATCAATCAAAAAAAACCGCTGGCGCATTGGTCGTTCAGTGATATGACGTCGGATCAAGTGGTGGATCAGACCCAGGTGAATCCGGGCGAATACAAGGGTGGGGTCGCTTTGTTTCTGCCCGGTATCGACAGCGAAGGTTTGGCTAGCGATGACTACGGGAACCGTGCCGTTTATCTTGCCGGTGGGCACATCGAAGCCACGGTCAGGCAGCAACCAGAACAATACAGCGTGACCCTGTGGTTTCAGAATCGTTTGCCCGTCAACATTCGCGACATCACCTGCGGTTTATTGGTGACCAGAGCAGAGACTCTTGAAGTTGCCGGTGTTGATGCAGGAGAGCATGCTGGGAAGTTGATTTTACGGCATGGCGGTCAAGTCTGGATGGGAAAGACGGCGATCTCAACAGGTCACTGGCAATGTGTCACTTTGACCAAGGATCGCCAATCCATACGTGTCTATTTGGATGGTCGTTCTGAACCCGAAATGGAGGCACCTGTTGCGGCGACAACCCCTTTGACTCGTTTGATCCTGGGAAGTGATGGCTACGGTTTGACGTTGGATGGTAAGGTCGATGACGTTGCTCTCTTCGATTACGCATTGAGCGGTGAAGATGTGGTTGCCTTGTATCAGGCTTCAAAAATGATTCGACCACCTCGCCCCAAGCCGATCATTGTGCTTGGGGCGAAGTCCGTTAAGGCGGAGTCGCGCCAACAGTACGGCGAGGCCGTTCTGGCTTCAAAACCGATTGCATATTGGCGGTTGCATGATGATTCGCCATCCATTGCCAATGATTCCGTCGGTGGTCGCAAAGCCAGATACGAAGCTGGCGCAAAACCGTTGGGCAATCAGACGAATATGCCAAATTTTTTGGGAGGTCGGATCAAAGCCGAGATCGATACTTTGCAAGATAACTACAGTGTCGAACTCTGGTTGCGAAATGAACTGCCACTGCAGAATCGGCCGGTCACAGCCTACGTTTTTTCACGGGCGATTGATGGCATTGCAGGAGCTTTTGGGGACAATCTCGGGATTGGCGGCACCCATTCCGACATGGGAAAGTTGATTGTCTTCAACGGAAACCGCAAGAATCAATTGCTCGCCGGCCAAACGCAGATTCCTGTGGGTGGTTGGTGCCATGTGGTGATGGTGCGGCAGAACCAGCAAGTTGCGGTTTACCTTAATGGCGATCCCGAACCTGAAATCCTTGGCGATTTGCCGGTTGAGTATCCAGCTGGCTGTGAGCAGATTCTGATTGGCGGACGGGCTGACAATTTTGCCAACCTGCAAGGCATGATCGAGGAAGTCGCGGTGTACGACCGTGCGTTGACCACTGACGAGATCAAAAAACATTTCACTGCTGCTGCAGTCAAACAGGTTGCACAAGCAGTCAATGCAGTTTCAGTCACCGAGGCTGAGCCACAGCCGATGCAGGTTGAGCAGGCAATCCAATCCATCCACGTGCCCCAAGGGTACAAGCTGGAACTTGTAGCAGCCGAGCCACTGGTGCACGATCCCGTCGCCATCGATTGGGGAGCTGATGGAAAATTGTGGGTCGTGGAGATGGCCGACTATCCCCTTGGCATGGACGGAAAGGGCAAGCCAGGGGGACGTGTGCGTTTTCTTCAGGATACGGATTCTGATGGAAAGTACGACAAGTCCACGTTGTTTGCGGAGGGATTGAGCTTTCCGACTGGCGTGCTGGTGTGGGGTAATGGAATCCTTGTCACCGCCGCTCCACAGATACTCTATCTCGAAGATACTACCGGCGATGGAAAAGCCGATGTGCAACGTCCCCTGTATGCCGGTTTTCTTGAGGGGAACCAACAACTGCGAGTCAATGGGCTTCGCTGGGGACTCGATAATTGGGTCTACTGCGCCAGCGGAAGCCACCATGGTGGTTACGGCAAAGACAGTAAAATCACGTCATTGCAAACCGGTGCCGAATATCGTGTCGGTAGTCGCGATTTTCGGCTGCGTCCTGACACGGGGCTCATGGATCCACAGAGCGGTCCTTCGCAATACGGACGTGTTCGTGATGACTGGGGGCATTGGTTTGGAGTCCAGAATAGCCACCCTCTTTGGCACTACGTCCTGGCGGACCAAAACATCCGTCGGAATCCACATTATGCACCGCCAGATCCAAAGCATCAGGTCGTTACTCCGAACAATCCGCCTGTTTATCCTGCCAGCAAGTTGCAGAAACGCTATCACAGTTTCAGCCAATCGGGACGATTCACATCCGCATGTTCTCCCTTGATTTACCGTGATGACTTGCTGTTTGAACGTGGCCCCCAGCAGCATGCATTTACCTGTGAGCCGTTTCACAATCTTGTACAGCACAATTTGATCAGTGATGACGGAGTCAGTTTCAAGGCCACTCGTGATCCGGCTGAGGGGAAGACGGATTTCTTCGCCAGTGAAGATCGTTGGTGCCGGCCAGTCATGGTGCGGACCGGTCCCGATGGAGGCCTGTGGGTTGTTGACATGTATCGCTACATGATCGAACACCCACAGTGGCTGCCAGAAAATGGACAGAATGAGCTGCGGCCGTGGTTCAGAGCGGGTGAGGACCACGGGCGAATTTATCGAGTGGTTCCCAGTGATCAGCCGCCACGGCCAGTAAAGCAATTCGCTGGTCGCTCGGCAACAGAACTTGTTGCGATGCTTGAAAGCTCCAACGGCTGGCAGCGGGACATGGCCCAGCGAATGCTGGTGCGAGGAGACTATCAGAAAGCTGTTCCGGGACTTGAAAAATTATTGCAAACCAGCCAGCAACCTCTCGCTCGTCTGCACGCGCTCTGGACACTGCAAGGGCTTGGGAAACTTTCGGACGACAGCCTTGAACGCCTGTTGTCAGATCAGCATCCCGGGGTACGCCGCAATGGGGTTCGCGTCACATCAATGACCCAAACGGATGTAGAGCGTTTGGTTCCACTGATTGACGATCCTGATCCCAAGGTGCGCTTGGAACTTGCTTCCAGCTTGGGTAACTATGATCAGCCCATTGCTGCAGCAGCACTTGGGCAATTGATGGCGGCCAACCCAGAGAACAAATATTTACTTGCAGCTGCCATGAGTTCGTTGAATCCACGCAATGTTTCAGGTGTGTTGGCTGCGCTGGTTGCGTCCTCCACACGACCTGAACTGGTGCGTGAAGTGATTGGTCAGGCTGTTGCGATGGGTGACGCAGAGACAATCCAACGTGTCATGGAGGTTGTCGGTGCTTCACCACCAAGGCAGGCCGGCAAAGAGGATTTTGCTTGCTTGGCAATGGCACTCGATGGTCTTGAGAGTCGTCAGTGGTCAATCCAACGTATCTCCGATGATTCCCGTCGCAGGATTGCACGTAGTATTCAGTGGGCACGCCAATGTGCTACCGATCAGGCATCCAACGCCGGTACCCGGGCTGCGGCTGTTGGTTTGCTGGGGCGTGAAGTGCAGACCCAGGCATCCGACTTTGAATTGATGACGCAGTTGTTGAGTGCGCGGTCGCCGGCGATGGTTCAACAGCAAGTCGTTTCACGCCTTGCACAGATCGGCAAGCCTGAACTAGCCAACGTTCTGTTGCAGGGATGGCAGTCGCACAGTCCCGAACTGAGAAAGCTGATACTCGAGGCAATTGTGACTCGCCCAGCCTGGTCAGAAAACCTGCGTGGTCACGTTCAGGATGGAATCATCAGTGTGAGTGAGTTGACAGCACCGGTTCGGCAGCGATTGTTGGCCGACAGCAAAAATGCAGTGTCATGGAATCAATTGTTTGAAGCAAAAGTGACAACCGATCGTGCGGATGTTTTAACCCGTTTCAAACCGGCAATCAAACTTGACGGCAATGCCAGACGAGGACATTTGCTGTTTAAAAAATTGTGCATCAACTGTCACAATGTGAAGGACGAG
Organism: Planctomycetaceae bacterium; assembly: GCA_002862205.1. Classification (GTDB taxonomy): domain Bacteria; phylum Planctomycetota; class Planctomycetia; order Pirellulales; family Pirellulaceae; genus Rubripirellula. The sequence continues at coordinate 48,331 of PKCN01000313.1, forward strand.
GGGCACCACGTCGGACCCCAGTTGGCATCCATCACCAACAAAACAAAGGATGCATTGCTGGCTTCGATTATTGATCCCAGTGCAGTTGTCGATGCAAGCTATTTCAACTATTCCATCTTGACTGCGGATGGTAGAACCTACAGTGGCAAACTGGAAACTGAAACTGCCACCAGTATCACGCTGCTTGCGGCTGAGGGAAAACGGACCACGGTGTTGCGTGATGACATCGAAATGCTCAAGGCATCCCGGAAATCTCTGATGCCCGATGGACTGGAGCAGGATCTTGGATTGCAGGACGTTTCTGATTTGATTCAGTATGTGCAGGAAACTTTCCGTTAAAAAACAGGTGTCAAGCGATGCAGAGAGATCAAATGTTACCGTCTGTTCCTGTTTCCCGAGCAAAAAGGGTGCGAACCCAGTGGAGGGTCATGCACACAAAACGGGTGATGACGAGTTGCCGATTCAGTTTGCAAAGTGTGATGTTGATCGCGATGTTGATCATGGTGTGCACGCTGGGGATCTCTGCTTTGTCAGGTTCGACAAACGCACAGGATCCGGGTTTCAACGCATTGAATTCTGTGGTGCTCCGCCCCGGCACGAACGAAGTTCGCGTTCAACATCAATCTGAGTTGCGGCGAATCATGGTGATCACGCCGTCAAACTATGACAGCAATAAATCCTACCCTGTCCTGTTCTGTTTTCACGGTGCTGGCGGGAGAGCAGAAAATCAAAGTGAGCGTTGGAAGCGTCACGTGGATCGTCGACGCTTGATTCTGGTCAGTGTGGATGCCGTGCAATCTCTGAAAAAATGGAACTTCAAGGAGGACTTTCATGAGGTCAATCACGACGACGTTGATTTGATTCGCAAGGTCACCCATGCGTTGGTGTCCGGTGGGGTTGCTGACTCAAAAGCGGTTTATGCAACGGGGCATTCCAGTGGAGGCCTGTTCTGTTATCGATTGGCCAAAGAGACCTCATTGTTCGCTGCGGTTTGTCCCATGAGTTGTGGCATGGCCAAGGATGCTCATGATCCTGACAAGCACACGAAGCCGGTTCACCTGATGCAAGTCATTGGTGATCGTGACAAGAGTTACCAAGGCACTACGAACCCCAAAGTCACGATGCATTCAGCTGAAAAACGGATGGCTGTCTGGCGAGCGTTTTATGAATGCGAGGTCGCGCCGGTCACCCAATCGCACGGTAAAGAACTTACGGTCCGGACGTATACCAATGGTGACGGCATCGAGCTTGCGATTTGTGAAGCGAAAGGACAGGGGCATCATCTTCGACGTGACCTGCGAGATGCAGCAGACGTCATCGCTCTCGAGTTCATGCTGAGCCACCGTAAGAAATAGTGCGATTCCGGTTCGCGATCCAATGCCTGCACTGCAGATCCCTGGCCAGTGTCATTGCTGCAAGTTCGAGGCAAATTAACAGGAAATTGTCTGTCCTTCCTCAGAGTGACGGGGAAACCAATTCAGATCACGATTCCGGCAAAATGGGAGATGCCTGAAACGGATCGTCGTATCCCGGTTGTGTCACTTCAAGGGACCGGGCCAATGGTGCCGGGGCAACTTCAAAATCTCCAGGCCGCGAATTGGATTTTCATGATCTCCAGACTCCAGCAGAACGCAACCGACTAAGGTAGGTATTTCAGAATTCATGCAGGGGAGCGCATTGATACGGCCGTATTCATCTGGGATGGGCACGATGAATCGCTTAATATCATGCCTGGCGGTTAAAATCACTTAGAGACCTCGCATGCTTTTCAATAGCTACACCTTTCTGGTCTTTTACGCCATCGTCTTTGTTGCCTACGTGGTACTGAGTCGGAAAACTTCGGCGCAAAATCTGTTGCTGCTCGTTTCCAGCTATGTTTTTTACGCGGCTTGGGACTATCGTTTTTTGTCCCTGATCCTGCTCTCAACCGTAGTCGACTTTTTTGCCGGTCTCCGAATCGAAAAGGGAACTGACAGGTCTCGCAAGCGATGGCTGATATCCAGTCTGGTGATCAATCTTGGCGTGCTGGCAATGTTCAAGTACTTCGATTTTGCAGCGGAGAGTTTTTGCCAGCTGACAGCGATGTTTGGTGTTGGGCTCTCGGTCCCAATGGCCGAAATTATTTTGCCGGTGGGAATCAGCTTTTACACTTTTCAAACGCTCAGCTACACGATTGATGTGTATCGTGGCCGCGTGGCGGCTTGCACCAGTCCGCTTGGCTTTGCCGTCTATGTTGCCTTCTTTCCACAGTTGGTTGCCGGTCCAATTGAACGTGCCACCCACTTTTTGCCACAGGTGCTGGGATCGCGGAACATCCGCCGCGTTGATCTGGCAGTCGGAGCACAGTTTGTACTGCTGGGTTATTTTTATAAAGTCGTTCTGGCTGATTCGATTGCACCGCTGGTCAATCAGTTTTACGCGTCTCCGGAACGCTATGGCGGGTCCATTGCCTGGCTGGCGAATTTGGGATTTGCGGTCCAGATTTATGGCGACTTTGCTGGTTACAGTATGATCGCGCGTGGCATTTCGCGTTGGATGGGGTTTCGGTTGATGGCAAACTTCCGTCAACCGTTTCTGGCTTCCAGCCCACGCGATTTCTGGACTCGCTGGCATCGCTCACTTTCACAATGGTTGCGTCGTTATCTGTACTTTGAATTGGGGGGAAGCCGACGTGGTTTCACCGTCACCTGTCGCAACTTGATGCTCACAATGCTGTTGGGAGGGTTGTGGCATGGCGCATCGTGGAACTTTGTGATTTGGGGTGGCTTTCATGGGATCCTGTTGATGGGCCAGCATGCCTGGATGGTGGTGCGTCCAGTGCGGGGGACCGAACATTCAGATCATGTCCATGCAGGCCAGGTCCGTTCAGAGCCATGGTCCGGAAAATCCCTTCACATTGCCAAAATCCTGATCACCTTTGTCCTGATGCTCATTGGCTGGACCTTGTTTCGTTGCGAATCTTTTTCGGACATCACTGTGACGTTTTCCCATATGTTCGCGAAACCGCTGGCCGATCCGCGATGGATGTCGTTTGCTGCTCCCATCGCAACAGCGTTTGCGATCATGTTGGCGATTGATGTATGGAAAGAGAAACTCAAGAGTGAACTTGTATTTTTGCGTGCCCCCGTGATGGTGCGTTGGAGCGTTTACTCAATGATTGTATTTTCTCTGTTATCCGTCGGATTTCGGCCGACAAGCTTCATCTATTTTCAGTTTTAGGCGGTGGCAACATGATGGCGAAAGAAAAGGGATCGCAACCCATGCGACGCATCGCTTCGATGATGTTTGCGATCATGATTGGTTGGGTGCTTTGTGAGTCTGTACTGCGTGTGCTGGTGCCGTCGCCGATTTTCTATTCGACCTGGTTTACCGAAGGAGTACACCAGCGTGATCCACGTTTTGGATTCGTTTTCCGTCCCGAGTATGATGGCGCGATGCGGAATGTGGATCAGGTTTGGATGGAACCGGTCCGCTTGGATGCGCGAGGTTTTCGGCAGTCGGCGGTGCACGGCGATGGTCATTCGTCGAGCCTTGAAAATTCCGCGAAGCAACCGGTGCGGATTGTCATGCTGGGAGGTGCATCGATGGGGTTTGGTTATGGCCTCGCGGATGATGAAACGCTGCATCATCAGGTTGCCCAACGGTTGTCGGAGGCGTGCCAGATCGACCTGATTTCCTGGCCCGGCTTCACGCTTGGGCAAGACGTCCAGAAACTGACGCAGATGTTGGAGCCAAACCAATACGATGTCGGAGTGATTCTGGCTTATGCCCCCGACGATTACGTTTCTCGAGCGGATTGGGACACGCTGATTCCTCCAGGCGACTTGCCGATGATTGATTCCGTCGTGATTCCCAACGATCCAGCGGCTCAGTGGGGCGGTGAGCTTTACTGGAACAGTTACGTGGTGGCCGGGATGTGCCGTTTGTTGCGTGTGCCAGCCAATTTGCTTGGCGGACACGTGCATGAATTGGATGCACCACAAGAGAGTGCTTCGAACGAGAATTTGGAGGATGGCAAGCCACAGATATTGATGGCTTCAGAGCGGCTTAAGTCCCTTGGGGTGGATTCAGTGCTGATTGTGGCGCTGCCGCGTCAGGCTGGAATGTCGGGGCCAGCGGTTTTACCCGATTCCGCTGATGCGACCATGATTGATTTACGTCAGGAGCCAAAGAAAGAGCAATTCGACTGGATTGCTTACGGTCACTATGGACCCGATTCAGCCAAACGCTTGGCTGAGAAGATTGCCCGCGTGATTGAATCGCTGGACTGAATGACCTCCCCCCATAGAATTGCACCCTTGTGAGTGAGAGGATCTTGATCGGGCGTATTTCCCGGAGAGGACTTTCACAATGCCTCAGGAACGTCACGCAGTGGATCAGATCGTTGCCAAGCTGCGTAAAGCCGATGTGGAACTCGGCAAGGGTAAGAAGGTGCCCGAAATTTGCAAGCTGCTGGAGATCACCGCACAGAACTATTATCGCTGGCGGCAGAAGTAGGGTGGCATGAAGCCGGAGATGGCCAAGCAACTCAAGGCTCTGGAGAAAGAGAACGCACGGCTGAAGAAGATGGTTGCCGAGCAGGCTCTCGATATGGAGATCCTTAAGGAGGCTGCCGAGTGATACAGGTAGGCCCTGAACGTCGTCGACGCACAATGTCTGCCGTGCGCAGCAGAAAGAGTCTCGGAACGTCGTGCCTGCCGCGTTCTGGGGCAACCACGCAACACCCAGCGATATCAGTCGCAGCGGGCGGACGATGAAACGGGCCTACTGCGCGAGATGCGTTTACTGGCTCGACAACGTCCACGTTTCGGATCCGGACGTATTTATCAGTTGCTGAAGCAGCGAGGCTGGACAGTAAACGAGAAACGCGTACATCGAGTTTGCCATTTGTGGAGCGAAAAGTCAGGGGCATCACCCGTGGCTTGACCTGAGAGATACAGCAGGCACCATTGCTCTTGATATCGAGCTGAAGCTTCGAAAAAACTAGCTCGTTTGGTATCAGAGACGCAGTTTGTAATGTGATTTGATGTTCCAGCTGTTGCTGAAAATTGGGTTCAACATCAACGACCGCGTGTTTGGCTGCTTCGTCGTCTCTTTCGAGAGAATAGCCCAGACAGTGGAGCTCAATACCGATATTAATGAGGTCTTCTGGGGTGAAGTGAATGAATCGCTATTGGGCCATTCCGCTGCAAGGTATGAGGACCGCAAATTTCGGGTATAACCTTCGGGTCATGGCTACGGGTTGCAACAGGAAGCTCCAGAATGAACAAAATATCTCTGATCGATCGGCGGTTGTGCCTGCTCGTCCTTGTTGCGGTGGTGCTGCTCTGTGGATGTGAATCTGAACAAGCAAGCGACAAACCGTTGACGTTGCGAATGGCGCATGTTTACGAGGTCTCTGCTCCGACTCATGTTTACGGGACAGAGTTTCTGTCTGAGCGGATTCGTGAAAAAACCAATGACTTGGATGTGACGGTTTATCCGGCGGCACAACTGGGCAGTGAATCTGAGATACTTGAACAGTTGGTGGCCGGTGAGCTGGATTTGGCAATCACCGGGCCATCTTTCCTTGCAATGTGGCACCCACCGGTTGGCGTGTTGGATGCCGCTTTTGCAACTCGCGACCTTGATCACATGCTGGAAATTGCCGGCAGTGACAAGATGGCCCCGGAATGGGACCAACTTCGCAAGAAGTATGATGCGCGCGTTCTGGATACGTGGGCCTATGGCTCACGGCATCTCACGTCGAACAAACCCATTCGTCATCCGGATGATCTGGAGGGTTTTCGACTGAGAGCGCCCGGAGCCCGGATCTTTCAGGCATCTGCTGAGGCACTCGGCGCAAGCCCGATGCCGATTGCGTTCAGCGAAGTCTACCTTGCACTGCAGCAAGGAATTGCTGACGGCCAGGAGAATCCGGTGCCGGTGATCAAATCGATGGGATTCCATGAAGTACAGAAGTGCCTGAATCTGACAGGTCACATTCAGTCGTCGTTGCAGATCCTGGTCAACGAACGCACATGGAAGCGACTGTCGGCCGATCAGCAGAAAGCGCTGCTCGAGTCGATTCAGGAACTGGGTGACGAGGTTTATGAAGGATTGATAAAGGACGAGAAGAAGCTGATCGAAGAATGGCGAAAAGATGGAACGATGGAGGTCATTGAAGATGTTGACATCGACGCTTTCCGCGAACGATGCCGAAAGTACTTTTCGAAAGGTTTCAAATTCAGCAATGTCTACAATCGCATCACCGCTGAAACGTCAAAAGAGGATGCTCAATGAACGATAATGACACCGGGTCAGAGAAGTCCGAAGCCGACGACGCATTCATGGATTCCGCCCCACCGGCCAGCAATGCATCCGAATCCAGCAGTGAAAAACCGCTTCCGTTGGCGACCTGCGTTCGATGGATGGTGCTGGGTGAAAAGACCGTTGCGGGCCTGTTTCTGTTGGTTATCGTGTCAACGATGGCGGCGCAAGTCGTCGCCCGCTATGTCTTCGGCGCTCCGTTCCAGTGGAGCGAAGAGGTCGCGCGACTCGCGTTGATCTGGATGACTTTTATCTCAGCCGCATTCGTGATGGCTGAGGGACGGCACATCGCGGTTGACATCATTTCGTCGCGAGTTGGCGACGGCGGAAAGCTGTTTATCGAATGCATGAGCTACGTTGTGGTCGCAGTCACGTGCCTGTTGCTGCTGATTGGTGGTGCAAATTTTGTGTGGTACGTGGGCAAGGTGGGATCGCCAGCTTTGGGAGTGCCCAAGAGCTGGTGGTATGGAGCGGGCATGGTGGGATTATTGCTGATGTCAGTGCATTCTCTCGTGAATCTTTTTCAGGTTTGGATGACAGGAAAACCCATTCCGCGTGAACCCCATGTTGAAGAAGAAGCCTTTCAACTGGATATGGAGCAGAGCGAATGATTCTGGGTGTACTTGTCATTGCCATCCTGGTGCTTTTGTGTTTGCGGGTGCCAGTCGCCATCAGCATGCTATTGCCGAGTCTTGTCTATGTGGCATGTTCACAGGACATCACGCTCGGAGTCGCGCTTCAGCAGACAGTCGGGTCGGTCGATTCATTCCCGCTTTTGGCTGTTCCGCTATTCATCATGACCGGTTATCTGAGTAACGCTGGCGGTCTGGCTGACCGACTGTTTCGGATGTTGCTGATACTGTTCAAAAAAATTCCCGGCAACCTGGGATTTGTAAACGTCTTTAGCAGCCTGATGTTTTCCTGGATGAGCGGTGCCGCCATCGCCGATGCTGCGGGACTCGGTTCCGTGCTTGTGCCAGCGATGAAGAAACGCGGCTATGACGAAAAGTTTGCGCTCGGTTTGACCGGAGCATCATCGCTCATCGGGCCGATCATGCCACCAAGTATCCCAGCGATTGTTTACGCGGTGTCCGCTGGCGTTTCTGTGGGGGCTTTATTCTTTGCAGGAGTGCTACCCGCACTGGTGCTGACATCAATCCTTTGCATCTTCGTTTATCGAGATGCTCGCAAAAACCCACTGCGTGAAGAAGCAATCACCCAGAATACTCCTGTCACCAAGGCAATCATATCGGCGTTTCCAGTTCTGCTGACGCCTGTCATCATTCTTGGCGGAATTCTCGGTGGGATCTTCACTCCAACCGAAGCAGCGGCGGCAGCCGTGATGTGGGTGCTGATTTTGAGCGTCTTTTACCGGTCACTTTCGGTCAAATCATTCCGCGGAGTCCTGGTGAAGACGGCCACCACCACAGGTTCGATCATGCTGATCGTCGCCGCAGCCGGTCTGTTCGGCTGGGTCATCGCTCGTGAACAAGGACCTCAAGCAGTGACCGAGGCAATGCTGCAGTTCACGGACAATCCGATCGTGTTCCTGTTGCTGATCAATGTCGTTCTGCTGATCACTGGAATGATTCTCGAGCCAGTTGCAGGACTCCTGATCACCGTTCCTGTTCTGCTTCCCGCCGCCATCGAATTTGGAATCGATCCGCTGCATCTTGGAATCGTGATGATTCTCAACTTGGTGCTCGGGCTGTTGACTCCTCCTGTCGGACTCGTGCTGTATGTGCTCAGCAGCGTGACGGGTAGCTCTGTTCAAACCGTCACTCGCGGAACAGTCCCGTTTCTAATTCCGTTGCTGATCACGTTGCTGATCATCACATTCGTTCCGGCATTCAGCCTCTGGTTACCAGGACTTCTGTCAAAATAGGTGAACCTCGTGAACGAGGTACTCAGAGAAGGCGAAAGAAAGTTTTAGAGTAAAACGATGTGAATCAGTTCTGAAATTGAACAATGCCATTGCAACCCCTTGATGAAGTTCAGGACGGCATTTTCAGCAAGCTGGCTTCGGTGGGATTGATTTCAAAACCTGGCACGATACGGCTGTCCGCTTTGATTGAGGTATCCATCCAAAGTGGCAAGGACTTGAAGCGACACAGGGTGATCAAGTTCAACGTGATCGACTCGCTTGAATGAGCAGTCTTTGGCATCTCTTCTCAGTCATGGGTTTGGCTCTCCAAGCGGGTTTGTACGGTCGCGTAGGGTCCTTCTTTCATGTAGGAAGCCAGGCCCATCCACTTGATGTTGAAGGCCATGGACCGAGGACGTAGGAATTTGCCGTAAATGTCATCCATCTGCTCGATTGTCCACCCATGAGGGTTCTTGAAGGTTGGGTGACCATCTGCATTGAGACAGGGCATGTTGCCGCCAGGGCACGTTGCGGATGTCCAGACGATTTGCGGACCATCTTTCCCGTTTGAGGGTAACGCCCGCTTTCCGATTGAATCTTTTGTTGCTGTTTGTTTCTTTGCTGTCGGACTCGCAGCACCGGCTGCTTTGCCCGGAAGAAGCGTTGAAGCTATTCCAAGCAGAGTTGCCGAACCAAGGAAACGTCGACGGCTTAAATTGGCTATGAGCTTGCGCATGTTTTTGTGCTCCTGCGAGTGGCTGCTGATGCAATGAGTGGACGCGTGCTTGCATGCTGAGATCATCGCCTGGCCAGCGGCGGCCGAGATGGGATCCGTGGGATTGCCAAAGGCCGCATGTCCGTCAACGACGAATTCCACCTTGCCCGGATCGGGCAGGTTGGAGAGGGAAGTTCCCTGCTCATCATGCTGGTAGTCGGTGTTTAGCCGTCTGCTTGATTTAGACTATGAAAAACAAGAAAAGGTTCTCTACTTTTTCGGAATTTCGTGCGTCCTGGAAAGATTCGCTACCGTTGGCTTACACAAATAGAGTTGTCAGAAGTTCGGAAGCCTGGTCATGTTGATCATAAGTCAGTTACAGGCATTTCGAGGGGATGATTGCTCCAGTGAAAAAGATCCTGTTCGGGACTACAGCACTAGTCGAAATTCACGAGCCTTCTCCTGTGGCTTGGAATCACAGCGATCTTCCTCGAGAGGGGGAAATGATGCTTCGCAGCGGGGGAAGTCGGAGCATTCTGGAGGGTGTGCGAATCTTGCTGGTGCAGCCTCTGAGCATGGACCAGGATGGTGCCGGTGTAGCTGAAAGAAAATTGCAACACAGGCGGAAATAGTGAGTTGCCTCAAGCTGCTGAACGCCAAC
>PKCN01000314.1 GCA_002862205.1 Planctomycetaceae bacterium
GCTCATTGGAGTATCACACCGGATGTGATCACTCGTATCGGGAGTTGGCACTGACGGACCGAGCCAGCGAAGGCTTCATTGAATTCGCGAACACGGACGTCACTCCCAATTTTCTGCATGCGTTTACGCACGCCCCGTGATCCTTTTCGATTTGGAATTGAGTCCTGTCATTGTTATCACCTGAGCAGCAAACGACCGGGCTCGCGGGATGCTTGACCGGTTTTTTTTATGTTATGAGCCGCCCCAGGCCACACCACTGTCAGTCACACCACTGTCAGCCAGACCACTGTCAGCCAGACGATTTGCAAGCGAGTGCCCTCTGGCGGGAAAAATGTCGTATCCCGTAGCCAGAATGTGGTATCGGATTCCACTGTTAGTAGGGTATCGACTGCATTTCGAACTGGATTTCTGCTGTTGTTCATCAGCAGTGTGCTGAACGTCTCGACCGGGTGGGTGATTGCTTCCGATCTATCGGTCGGTCATTGTTTTGGGTGTACCAGATTGAGGGTTTGTGCAAGCTCCTGTCAGGCAACGAAATTGGTTTGCTCAGCGATGAAAGTGTGATTCCGTGAGTTTTCTCGGGGTTGGTAGCCTACAATCCGACGCACCTTGCGATTAGGTTGGAGGGTTCGGATCAAGAAACACTTTGGAATTGACTGGATTTGCGAGAGTGCTCACGGATGAGGAGAATGACATGCAATCGACAACACGCTACGAACCATCGCTTACGCAGGCGCGAGAAGGCGTCGAACGCTTGAGTTCCGACCCCAAGTTGCTGGAACGCTATGAGGCATTGACCAAGGGAACCAAAGTCAGCTGGACGGGTCACCACCATATGTTGAGGCTGCTGGGGCGTGGTGGGCAGGGCGAGGTCTATCTGACCGAATATCGTGGTACGGATGGTTTCACCGTGCCGGTCGCAATGAAGATTTTTTCGCCGGAACGTTACGGCAATGCTCACGCCTACAACGAGGCAATGACACGTGTCGCTGGGATCGCTGCTCGAGTTGCTTTGATTCAGCACGACAATTTGCTGGATGTCCAGAACTTCTTTGAGCGTGACCGTATCAGGGTAATGTTGATGGAGTGGGTGGATGGTTTTGATTTGCGACAACTGACCTCACCAAGGTGTCTGGAGTTGCTAAATGGTCGAGTCAGCAATCGTCGTTGGAAGTACATCAACGAGGTGATTTTGACGCATGGTCCTGAGCAGTGTCGTTTCAAGGCAGGGATTGCCGTTGCAATTGTTCGTGAATGTCTGGCTGCGTTGGCTGCACTGCATCGGGAGGGGATTGTGCATGGTGATATCAAACCAGCCAACATCATGTTGAAACGTAGTGGCCACGCGAAGTTGATCGACATGGGATCAGCAATTGATTTTCACAATCCTCCCCGGGATCGTGAGTGCACGCCTCTTTACGCAGCCCCGGAAGTGTTGGAGGATCGAACATCAACACCTCGGAGTGATCTCGCCAGTGTCGGTTACGTGTTGATTGAACTGCTGAGCGGAGTGAATCCGTTTGGACATAAAAAAAAGCTGCGTGATTTACTTCACGCCAAACGTGAATTGCCATCTCAACTGAATCAAATACTGCCCGAGGAGATCTGTTGCAATGAGTTGTTGATGAATTTTCTACAGGGTTTGATTGCACCTGATCCGAATCGCAGATTTCCGAGTGCGGAGGCAGCGGAGCATGTTGATAAGGGTGCTGCGGCGTTTCATCGTCAATTGATCATGGGTGACATGGCCACTGAGTATGACAATGACATTCGCGTGTGGTTGGAAGAACTTCGTCGACTGGAAAGTGATTTGACGGGAGTAGAGGGAGTGCCCACAAGTGTGGAAGCAGACTCGATTCGTGAAGGTGATTCTGAATTCATGACCCCGGGTGTGGCATTTGGTGGGCAAGAAGATTCTGGTTTAAGTGGGTCGGATGTGGAATGAATAAGCAGCATCTGGAATTAGCGATCGAAGCAGCAAAGGCAGGCGCGGTCGAATTGATGTCGCGACGTGATAATCGAGTCGTGCAAGAGAAGGCACCCAAGGATCTGGTAACGGATGCGGATCTCGCATCTCAAAAAGCCATCCGGGAAATTCTGCTGCAGGGATTTCCTGATTATGCTTTTGTGGGTGAGGAAGAGGGTGAAAACAAACCACCCGATGAGGTGCGACGGGGTGATCCCACGGCACAACCTTGTTGGGTCGTTGATCCGCTCGATGGTACAGTCAACTATGTGCATCAGTTGCATTCGTTTGCCGTTTCCATAGGTCTTTATGCCAGCGGCAAGATGCGACTGGGCGTTGTTTATGACCCGGTAAGTGAAGAGTTATTTACAGCAATCGACGGCGGGGGGGCAAACTGCAATGGTCAACCAATGAGCGTCAGTGATTGCATTGATCTTGGTGACTCACTGGTTGCCTGTAGTTTTCCGGCGGGAGTCAAAGGGGGAGACCCCGAAGTTGCGCGTTTCGTAAGAATTCTTGAACGGTGTCGATCGTTGCGGAGACTTGGTTCCTGCGCACTTAACATGTGTTATGTCGCTGCAGGACGTCTGGATGCCTACTGGGCTACCAATGTTTCTGCCTGGGACTCAGCAGCAGGAACGGTCATCGCTCGTGAAGCTGGGGCAATTCTGACAGGATATCAGGGGGATGAAATGGATGACTGGAATCCTCGCTTCTGTGTAGCCGCGACGAGTCCTCTTCATCAGGCGATTGTCTCTTTGTTGTCCGTAAAAGATCAGTGAAAAAAGGCAGCGGCCGTGCAGTTGGATCCTCAAGAAATGTCCGTCCGAGAGTTGTACGGTTGGATGGTCCAATTGATCACGCCCCGTCCCATCGCGTGGGTTTCGAGCCTTTCCCAACAGGGGGTTCCAAATCTAGCGCCCTACAGTTTTTTCAATGGTGTGGGAGCCAATCCACCTATGGTCATGTTCTGTCCTGCCAATAATCGTGCAGGTGAACCCAAAGACACATTACGTAATGTCCAGCAAACCGGTGAGTTTGTGGTCAACATGGTGACCGAGGCCATGGCCGAACAAATGAACCAAACCGCAGCAGAGTACAGTCCCGAGACGGACGAGTTTGTGGCCGCAGGTGTCGCGAAGGTGACCTCAGCCAAGGTGCAGGTTCCGCGAGTGCAAAGTTGCAAGGCTTCGATGGAATGTCGAGTCCATCAGATTCTTGAGATGGGACAGGGGCCCGGGGGAGCCAATCTGGTGATTGGCCAGATTGTTTGGCTCCATGTCGCTGCCGATTTGTTCAACGCAGAGGATCAGTTCCTCAGCGAAGATTTCGATACCATCGGGCGGATGGGCGGAAATGTCTATTCCCACACCCGCGATCGTTTCAATTTGGAACGACCTCCACGTCCGGCAGATTCATGATGATCGCATGACAGCAGATCGGCGTTGTGCCAAGGCAGTTTTATGCTTCCGCATTACCTGGTGAGTCAATCACCTCACGGGCACGTTTGCATCTAGACGAATCCGGGTCGCAGCCAGTTGGGTGCAGCACCCAACCGTCTTTCTCCTGAGCGACAAGATTACCATCAGGAAATTGGCGTTTAGAACGAGGGTGTTGAGAACAACTTTTCCCGCGGTTCGCTTTGGAGCGAGCCGACGCAGAAAATGTTAATAGAACTTGTAGGCGGGATTACGAGGATCAAAATCTTCGTCCTTCAAGCCTACATTTACTTTAAGGTTCAGGTAGTTGTATTCTTCCAGAACATCAAGTGGAGCATCTGGACGTGTTGGCCAATCGTAGGCAATGTAACGAATCGGCACATTCAGCTTATCATCGATAAAGACGGATGCCTGATAGAATTCCAGACTTGGCTGTTTGGTTGGTTGCGTCACCTGCAACACAGTGCATACACGATCCTTGACCCGGGCGTTCTTGCGAAATTCGCACTGTACGTCGCTGAACTTTCGAGCTTGTTGACCACGCTCAATCAGCTTGACAATGAGATTCTCTACACCGATCTCGGTCATCGGATAGCGTTGCCCACGCATCGCCAGCATCCCGTCGGGTGGAAGATTCACGGTTGGCAGGAACTTGCCTTTGAGACCACCCTCGTGAGCGATGATGTTATCGTCGTTTTGACCTTCGACGTAGATCACTTCCCGACCCTTGACCGAACTTGGTTTCAGAAAGTTGATGTAGACACTGAGAGGTTGGATGACGTGACCATTTCGGACTTTGCGATTGCGGATCTTGACCTGCATGTACTCGTGAGCACCAAGCACATCGTCAATCCGCTCACGTTTGATCAGGATCGCGGTGTAGTCGTCGATGTTTTCCCGGCAACCCGCCAGACCTGAGCGTGCGATATCAAGAGCACGATCCAGTGGATGGAGCGGAGTGGGCGCGATGCTGTTGGGTGCGTTGGCGACTCGGTGGACAGGTTCTCTGAGGCCATTCTCGTCAGCGAAAGCAGCGCTGGTCCCAGCACCAAAGGCGAGAGATCCACATAGCGTTACAAATTGGCGGCGTTTCATTGTTATTCTCAGCTTCCATGCGATGAGTGTGGCGATTCCATACCGCCGGTCAGAGTAATTATCGCCGCAAATTGACAGGAGATTTGATTGCTTTCGCTTTCGTACACCGCGTCCGCCCAACCGTTTTATCCCGCATGCGCGCAATTACTCGTCGCTGTCCGGAGAATAGTGACCATTGGCATCGGCCTGAAAGGTCAATTCAGTTCCGTTGTGCCGGGTTTTGCCGGTGATTACGGGTTTTTGGACCTCGTTTTGCAAAAACGGTGGTGCTGACTGGTCGAATCAGCCGATCGCTACAAAAGGCGCGTTCGCTAAATGCTTCCCAAGTTACCCAGCTTCCATAAGGTGGCCTCGTGTCCCGTTCCACCCGCTTCGCAGTGATTGGTCTGATTGGTGCGATTTGTTTACCGTCGCTTTGTTCGGCCCAAATGATCATCTTTCATGAGAATTGGCACGGCTTGGGATCTTCGAAATCGCAGCGAAGAGTTTCTGATCGTGGCCAGCATCAGGGTTCAGTTTTGCCACAATACAAGCAGTCATCACGGATAGCGCCGACGACAAACCGCACGCCAGAGCGTCTGCTACACGAGCCGCATGTTTCATCACCGCATGTTTCATCACCGCATGTTTCATCACCGCATGGTCGTTTTACCCCTGGTGTCCCTGAGCGAGGGCATCTTCCGGTACGCGTGGCGGAGCATCGGTATCATGCACCTGAGGTGGTGGAGTCGTCTGTTCATCCCCAAGTGAACCCGGTGGTGGACAGTGCTTTGGCACCGACGATTCCCTACGATGTGATTGAATCTCCGTTTCGCCAGCCCCAGCGTGAGGAGACACTTCACTTTCGAAGTCAGTATCATCCTCCGATTACTCAGCGGGAGGGACCCCGCACGCAGCGGGCGGTGATCCCGAACGCGATGCAGATGCCGGTCTGGAAAACACCTTTTTCGTACGGCTATTTTGGTACCAGCGGGACAAAACATTGGTACTTGCATCACGGTTATCGCGATCGTCGGACGGAATGGAGCTATCGGTAGGCTTTCGGGGCCTTGGTCCTTGCCGCTGCTTGATTTTCAGGGGCAGCTTCAATCCGAGCGACCCGAGCGACCTTTTTTCTCCCTGTTGGTCAGCACGCTGCCTTTTTGGGTGCAGGTTTTCAGAATCATCTGACTTGGTCCTCGCCGGTCAGTGCTGATGTGCGTAGGATGGGCACTACAGGTTTTCGAGTGGCTTCGATAAGTATCTGTGTTTGCCCATTTCCATTGTTTAGCGTCCATTGTTTAGCGTCCATTGTTTAGCGTCCATTGATTAGCGTCCATTGATTAGCAGTAAAAATGAATTCTCGACCATCTTCCCCGCGTCCTTCCCAGCCTTTGCCAGAGCCATCGAAGATTCCTCTGAACGGTTGGCATTGTGGACATTATTTTTACCGGTTCCGGCGTGAAGTCATGCAGACTGGTTTGTCATTGGACTGCCAGAAACAACTGTCAGATGCTTTAGGTGCTGATGCCGACCTCAAGAATGAACGTCAGGTTTCGTACTGGTTGAGTGGCCATCGTGCTGATTTTTGCCTGATGTTGATGGACCCGGATCCGGCGAAAGTTGATGGGGTGCATCAACGAATCATGGCACCCGGACTCGGGCAGTTCATTGAGCCTGTTTGGTCGTTTGTGTCCATGAGCGAGGTCAGCGAATACGTTCCCACTATCGAACGCTTTCGTGATCGATTGATCGCGGGAGGCGCAGATCCTGATTCACCGGAGGTTGCAGCCAAGGTGGCAGCTTACGAACGTCGATTACCGATGATGAATGAGCAGAGGTTGAGGCCTGAGATACCTGATTGGCCTGCGGCGTGTTTTTATCCCATGAACAAGAGCCGTGTTGTGGGAGCAAATTGGTTCTCTGAGCCATTCAGTGCCCGCAATGCGATGATGGCGGAGCATGCCCAGAGTGGCATTGCGTTTGCCGGTAAAGTTAGTCAACTCATTTCGGTTGGTGTTGGTCTGGATGACTGGGAGTGGATGGTGACCTTGTGGGGGCGGAATCCAGAGTATCTTCGCGAGATTGTCTACAAGATGCGTTTTGACAAAGCCAGCGCGAAGTACGCCGAGTTCGGTCCCTTCTATGTTGGTTATCGTGCGGGTGCCGAGGAAATTCTCGATCACTGCCAGCTCTTGTGAACATCTAGCCTGTATCGCTGGAGCTTATCACCGCCATGCCCGGTCTCCGTGCCTGGTCTTCGGGGTTGCAGGTGAGTGCACAGCTGTCCGCTGTTGGAGTCTTTGAGCCTGGGGGCAAGGCATCATGGCGGGTTCATTTTTCGGAATGTCTTTTGCGTCGTGGCAGTAATGCGAGCATCAATGCAGGCATTGCGTCATCGTTTCAAGAACAAGTTTCTGTACATTCACTTCACGTCATTTGTTTGCATGGAAAGCGAATCACGCCAACTCAGGATTGTCTTTCTTGCGTGCGATGTCGCTGAGACCTTTTTGCAGGTTGTTGATGGTGATTGCGACACCACTCTTGGCGTCACATGACAGCTCAACCTGATCAAGTTGTTCACAGAAAATGGTCGCTGATTTTGGTCTTGAACGCGGCTCTTTTCGGAGTAACTGGTGTACCAAATCACACAGCGGTTGGGGAATGTCGGGGTTTTGCTTGTGTATTGGTCTTGGGCGTTGCGCGATGATTGATACCAGTTGGCCTGGTATCGATTTGGCGATTACTGGCAGAGAGCCTGTGCATATTTCGTAGAGTACAGCTCCAAGGCTGTAGAGATCACTGCGGTCATCCAGTGGCTCAGACCTTGCCTGTTCGGGTGATAGATAGCCGGGAGTCCCGATCACGGATCCTCGACCTGTGAGTTGGTCAAGTGGTGTCGAGTCCAGAGCGAGTCCGAAGTCGAGAATTTTGATGCGATCTGTTCCTTCTTCAATCCAGATGTTGGCTGGTTTGATGTCGCGATGCACGATTCCCTTTTCATGCGCAACGGCCAAGCCGGTGGCAATCTGTCTGGCGTAATTGATGATCTGCTGGTAGTCGAGTTGTGTTCCCGACTGGTTTCGCTGTTCAAGCGTCTGACCTTTCAGCATTTCCATCGCAATGAAAGGTGTCCCACCACTCTTTCCCACTTCAAAAATGGTCACGACGTTATCGTGGTGAACCGCGGCCATTGCACGAGCTTCGCGGACAAATCGTTTACGACTGTTGCGGCTTGATGCAACTTTTTTATTCATCACCTTGAGGGCGACGGAGCGTTTTAGTTTTGTGTCCAGCGCGAGAAAGACATGTCCCATCCCTCCCTGACCAAGTTCAGAGAGGACACGGTAGTGCCCGAGGGTGCCAAGGTCGCCGGTTTGTGTCGGCGGAGACAGAAAATCGAAAAGCATCAACGAAGCAGCTACTAGCAAGAACACGCAGAGGAAAAGCAACAATCCGACAAATTATAGCAATCAACTTTGAAAACAGAATAGTCGCGAAATGTCGTCTTGACAGCACAGATGTCCGAGTTTCGGGGATTTCTCTTATGTCAATCCGTTTTGGTCATTCTCGCCAGGCGAGAAACTGCGTTTGTTGTGCATTGACACTTTGTTGCCAAGCCTTCATGTCAGGTGGAAGAGAGTGGGGCTGAAACCGCATCTCCCGTTCCATTTGAAAGTTGGAATCCGTCAACAGCTTCTCGATTCGATCGCTTGAATTCTGGTCCATCATTGCATTCGTCTCGTGGACCTCAACATACAGAGCATCGACTTTGTGCAATTGGTGAAATGATTCACGCAGAACGCTTTCTTCGGCACCTTCAATGTCAATTTTCATAAACGAGACATTCTGCCTGGCCAAATAAGGTGACAGTTTGCAGCAAGTGACTTGCACTGAATCGCTGGCTTCACGTTGACCCCATTCCGGTTCAATGGAGTTCCCTCTCGCATCAGCTCCGTGTCCCATATCACCGTAAAGCAGTGTTTTGCCGTCAAATTCAGCAACGGCGGCATGGATGCATTGAACTCCTGGAATATCATTACGTTCAATGTTGAGAGAAAGCAGCCTGAATGCATCTGGATCTGGTTCAAAGCAGATGATGCGAGACATCGGCCATCGAGTTTTCCACTCAAGTACCGACACGCCAATATTGGCACCACAGTCGATGATGAGTGGTTCTGATTGGCGAGGTTCGAAAAAAGAGGGAAATTCATCACTTGCTCGAATCATCGAGGCGGTGGCAGTTTCGTTTTCGTAGTAAAGCTCGTAGCCACGAAATCGGGTCTTTTGAATGGCAATCGCGGGTAGCCCTTTGCGAAAAGAAAAGTGGAACCGAGGAGAGTGCTGGAGTCTTTTTGCAATTTGCTCCAATTCTCGACTGCTAGTCAGGGTGACCCTGTATCCGGGCCGCTCCCCGGTAAGCATGACTTATAGGTGTCGGTCGCATCACCGGGTACAATCGGCATTACCTCTCCGCATTACACCTCCGCCTCACCTCTCCGCCGTATATCAATTTTGGGAGTTCGGCATTCGAGTTGTGTACATTCTATCGCAGGCATCCGTATCCTGAACTCTTGTGGTGGCACGGGTGTATGCTGTTAATCTAAAAACGAACTGTAAATTCCAAGCAACAAAACCGAGAACTGAATCATGTTCCGACTTTCCTGTTTGGCTGGCAAGACAGCCTTTGTGGTTTCCATCACTATTGTCACCATTGCCCCATCGACGGCAGCAGAGCCAACGCAATGGTCACGGTTTCGAGGTCCGGACGGAACCGGTGTGAGCAATGCGGTGAAGGTTCCGGTCGATTTTGGTGCGAGCGATGTGGTGTGGCAGGCGAAGCTACCTGTGTCGGGCCACTCATCACCCATTCAATGGGGGAATCGAATCTTCCTTACTGGAGCGACCACTCAAGGAGATGGTGTTGAGCGACATGTCGTTTGTCTTGATGCCAATTCAGGTGGGATTTTGTGGAATAAGACTGCAGCGGTCGTTCCAGGAGAAGCACTTCACAAGATGAACAGTTGGGCCACTCCAAGCTGTGTGACTGATGGTGAGCGTGTGATGGCGTTTTTTGGCGCTGGCGGGTTACATTGCTTTGACAACAAGGGCGTAAAGTTGTGGTCGAAGGATCTGGGGGCTTTTCCCGGGGGGTGGGGCGTTGGTGCGTCTCCGATCATTTTCAAGGACTTGGTAATTCAGAAATGTGATGCCGAGGGTGATTCCTATTTGATTGCGTTGGACAGAAAGACAGGGGATGAAGTTTGGCGTACCCCGCGTGAGTCCAAGCCACGCGGCGGTTGGAGTACCCCCATCGTGATCGATGTGGAGGGGCATCAGGAATTGATTCTTAATGGTGAGTTTGGGGTCGCTGCCTACAATCCAAACAGCGGTGAACCACTTTGGAATTGCGCTGGCTTTAACGGTCGGGGGACACCCGTGCCGGTTTGGGGTCATGGCATGTTGTATGTCGTTAACGGCAAGTCTGGAGACATTTACGCAGTCCGGCCCGGAGGTCGCGGTGATGTGACCAGGACACACATGGCGTGGCATACAGATCGACGCGGTGGACGAGATTTGCCATCTCCTATTTTGGTGGATGACTGTCTGGTTGCGATCAGCATGTCCGGGATTGCAACGGGCTACGATGCACACACTGGCATGGAGCTGTGGAAGGAGCGTCTTGGGGGCAACTATTCGGGCTCTCCAATTGCAGCCGGTGGAAGGGTTTACGCATTGGCTGAGGATGGCGATGTGGTGGTGTTGAAGCCGGGAAAAGAGTTTGAATTGGTGGCCAGAAACAAGGTTGGGGAGGGGTCGGGGGATATCTTTCGCTCATCGCCGGGGGTGATTTCCAGTGATCTGCTCATTCGCGGCGATCGCACGCTTTACCGACTCAAGTGAGCGTTTCTGGGGAGTGATGCCTTCTTTTTCTTGAAAGAGTGGACAAATGACCACCTTCTGTTTGGTTTGGATTTGACAATGCGGATAATCGGGTGCTAGGCTTTCCGGTCGGTTTTACGCTTACTTGGTCCGGTTCGCGGACTACACTTTGCATATACCATTCATACTCACTCAGCGTCTGCGCACTTGCGCTGTTCCTGAGCCCGCCTGTTGAAAAAATGATTGTCACTCGAATCGCAAGTTGAGGGTGATTTTGATGTTCAGATGCTTCCGTTCATTGATGATTTGGAAGCGCGATAACTGCCATTGAGACATGCCCGCGGCTCCACTGGGAACAGCCATGGGTTATTTCAAAGTTAAACTAACGTCCAGCCAGTCAAACCAGTAATCACGACCGGGAGCTTTACAGCCATGCGTTGTCACGGAAACCCCTTTAGTCGACGTGGATTTCTTACAGCCGGAACCCTTGGTGGTTTGGGTATTTCTCTGCCTCAGCTTTTGTGGATGGAGAAGGCCGCTGCAGAACAGAAGCACTACGATTTCATCGAGGCGAAGGCGAAAAGCGTGATTCACGTTTACTTGCCCGGTGGAATGGCACATCAGGAAAGCTGGGATCCAAAGCCATACAGCCCGATTGAGTACCGGGGTGAGATGAAGCCAGTGAAAACAAACACGGGTGAGATCTTCTGTGAATCCGTTCCAAAGTTGGCTGGCATTGCTGATCGACTGTGTGTCATTCGTTCGATGACACACGGTGAGGCGGCCCACGAGCGTGGCACGCACAATATGTTCACGGGCTACAAGCCAAGTCCAGCGTTGAAGTATCCCAGTTTTGGCGCAGTCGTCAGTCATGAGTATGGCCCACGGAACAATTTGCCTCCGTATGTTTGTATTCCCAATCAGCCCAATGAGTTCGCCGGAACGGGTTACTTGAGCTCTTCATACGGTGCGTTCGCGTTGGGGAGTGACCCTGCGGGCAGCAACTTCAAGGTCCGTGATCTTGATTTGTACGGCGGTGTTGACGATGCCCGTTTCGCACGACGTCAAGCAGCATTGGAATCCGTGAACAAGAAGTTCAGCGCCATGACGAATGCTGATGGCGTCACAGCCATGAACACTTTCTACGAGCGTGCTTACAGTTTGTTGGGCTCTGACGAGGCGAAAGCTGCTTTCGATCTCGGCAAAGAAGACAGCAAGATGAAAGCTGCTTATGGTGCAAATCAGGCTGGTCAACGTTTGTTAATGGCTCGCCGATTGGTCGAGGCTGGCTGCCGCTTAGTCACGTTGACATACGGCGGCTGGGATATGCATACCGGCATCAATGCTGCGATGAAACGAACCATGCCACCTCTCGACCAGGCACTGTCGCAGTTGATCCTGGACCTCGAGCAACGTGGACTTCTTGATTCGACTCTTGTGATGGTAAGTAGCGAGTTTGGGCGCACTCCCAAGGTCAACAAAGACGCAGGTCGAGACCACTATCCGAAAGTGTTCAGTGTCATGCTTGCTGGCGGTGGTATCAAAGGTGGTTCGATCTACGGTGCCTCCAATGCGACTGCATCCGAGCCAGAGTTTGACCCGGTCGGGCCTGCTGATCTGGCAACGACGATGTACCATCAGCTGGGAATCGTTGCTGATAAAGAACTGATGGCTCCCGGTGACCGTCCGATTGAAATTGTCGATGGCGGCAAAGTTTTGAAGGACATTGTGGCCTAGTTTCTCCGGTGCAAGCTGCAGGATGCTATTTGTGTACCTAATCAGTTTTTGAATCCATCGATTACCAGTGATGACTAGCATGTGGCAAAAATCTGTTTCACTCTTCGGTTGTCTTGTACTTTTCGGTTTCGCGGGAACGGCTCAGGCCTACAAGCCTGATATTGTCAGTTCCACCCCGCGCGGTATGCAGAGAGGTACCACGCAGACCGTCGTGATTACCGGTTCAAGATTGAGTGACAGTCGGCAAATCATCGTTGATCGCGAGGGGATCAACGTGAAGTCGGTGAAGCCGGTAAGTGCTTCGAAAGTCGAAGTTGAGTTTGAAGTTCCTGCCGATTCTGCACCAGGCCTGTATCCCATTCGTCTTGTCAGCGAGACCGGTCTGAGCAACGTCATGATGTTCAGTGTGGGTGTTCTTCCTAATGTGGAAGAGAAAGAGCCCAATAGTGAGTTCGCGACCCCTCAGGTGATTGAGAAGAACGTCACGGTCGAAGGTGCAGTTGCTCGCGAAGATGAAGACTATTACGTCGTCGAGCTCAAAGAGGGCGAGCTTTTGACAGCGGAATTGGAGGGCGTCCGAATCAAGAAAGGCCGCAGCAACCCGTTTTTCGATCCTTATGTCGCCATTTTGAACGCCGAACGGTTTGAGATGGCTACCAGCGATGATGCACCGCTGCTGCAGCAGGACTGTTTGTGTTCCATGCGGGCTCCCGCTGATGGAAAGTACATCATTGTTGTCAGGGATAGTTCCTTTGGTGGTAACAACGATCGCTATCGATTGCACGTGGGTTCATTCCCGAGGCCGATTGCTGTTGTTCCTGCGGGGGGACCACCGGGTGCTCTCATTGACATGACGTTTGTGACAGCGACAGGTGATGCCTGGATTGAGAAAGTGCAGTTGCCCAGCCAGCCCCAGGAAGCTTTCCCATTGGTGGTGTCCAATGAGCAGGGTGTCTGTCCTTCACCCAACTTCATTCGGGTTCAGGAGATGCCCAATTTTGTTGAGCAGGAGCCAAACAACGGTTTCAAGGAATCAACGGTTGGCGCTCTGCCGGGAGCCTTTTGTGGGTTCGTTGCTGAACGTGGAGACACGGACTTTTTCAGTTTTGAAGCGAAAAAGAATCAAACTGTTTCGATCAAGCTTTTTGCCCGCAAAATCTTGCGTTCAGAGTTGGATGGTGTGATCAACGTCTACAACGCTGCTGGTGGTCGGGTTGGTGGTAACGATGACTCGGGTGGTCCCGATAGTAAGTTGGACTACAAAATTCCAGCAGACGGAGTCTATCACGTAAGCGTCAGCGACCATCTCCGAAATGGTGGACCGGGATACGCCTATCGTATTGAAGTCACGTTGGTGCAACCGGAGTTGGTTCTGACGCTTCCTGATCGCCAACGCTATGTGGCTACCCAGATCAATGTGCCGCAAGGCAATCATGCTGCTGTGATGATCAATGCGACTCGTGTGCGAGTTGGGGGGGCAATTGACGTCACGGGATTGAATCTGCCTGAGGGGGTCACGATCACTCCGATTCAGATGCCAGCTAACCGCACGACTGTGCCACTGCTGCTCAGTGCAACGCCAGAGGCAAATCTGGATGGTCGACTCGTTAATTTTGTCGGTAAAATTACCGACAATCCAACGGTCGGCCGTTATACCCAGCGACACCAGTTGTTGATCGGCCAAAATAACAGTGTTGTGTACGATTACAACGCTGATCGGGCCGCAGTGTCCGTCATCAAGGCTGCGCCATGCAGCTTCCAGATCGTGCAACCGCAGGTGCCAATTGTTCGCAATGGGTCTATGGAACTGGTGGTGAAAGTTGAGCGTGGTGACTTCGAAGGTGATATTCCGATTCGAATGTTATACAACCCGCCAGGCATCGGATCAGCGGGCAGTGTGACTATTCCAAAGGGGAAGAATGAGGCTGCGATTTCGTTGACCGCCAATTCATCGGCAGCCATCGGTGATTGGCCGCTCATCGTTTACGCTGTCGTTGGTGGAAATGAGATTGCCACGTTGCCAGCAATGTTGACGATCGAAGATCGACTGTTTGCGTTTGAGTTTCCGAAAACATCGACTGAATTGAACGCAGATGCAGATGTTATCGTTGATGTGGAAGTGCTTCGGGATTTTGCTGGAGCATGTGAACTGGAGTTGGTAGGGCTGCCAGCAGGAGTGGTTTGTGAGAAGAGTAAAGTAGCAATCCAGAACGACACAGAGCAGGTCAGCTTTAGCGTGAAAGTTGGTGAAAAGGCTCGCGTTGGACAGCACAAGACTCTCGTCGTGCGTGCAACGGTCAATCATGAAAAAGGACTGATCAAACAGACTCAGGGAACAGGAACACTGCAGGTTGACAAGCCGATTCCTGCTCCTGTTGCCAAACCAAAGCCAGCAGCGGCCAAGCCTGTTGCCAAGCCGGCTGCGAAACCACCCACTCCTGTCAAGAAGAAACCCCTAAGCCGGCTCGAGCAGTTGCGGTTGATGCGACAGGGAAAAACGGAAGCACAAGAATAGTAATCAGTAATGACCGAACAGTAACGGACGAACTGGAACAGTCGTAGAGACGCGTGAATCGTAGCTGCGGCCTGTTCTTTGACACCGACAACAGCCATACACAACAAACTCACTCACCAGATTGGAATTACGTTTTCCAGTCCAAAGGAAAGACCCGAAGGTATCAATATGATGCGTCGACTGTCCGCAACTCTTGCTCTCACCTGTTTCATTGCCTCAGGAACGATGGCGGCTGAACCGGAGCCTGCAACAGCAGCAGCTTCTGCCTCCGCTTCCAAGGGCCCGTTGAAGTTAGTGGGGGGGCTGTCTGTTTATCCAGAGACGATTCGGCTCGACACCGCGCGTGACTACCAATCGTTCATCGCAACCGTGCGTCGTGATGATGATGTTACGCTTGACGTGACTGACTCAGTCAAGTGGACGGTTGCCGATGGCAAGGTTGCCAAGATCGAGGACAATCGACTGTTGCCGCTGGCCGACGGCGAAACGGAATTGGTATGTGATAACGGTGTCAGTCAAGTAAGGATTCCAGTCAAGGTTGGGAGTAGTGCCGAAAAACTTCCCATCAGTTTTGAAAAGGATATTGTCCCGATCATGACCCGCAGTGGTTGTAACACGGGAAGCTGTCACGGCGCTGCGCGTGGTAAAGATGGATTCATGATCAGCCTGTTTGGTTATGATCCAGCGGGTGACTACACCCGAATCACACGACAGATTGGAATGCGACGGATCAATCTGGCAGTGCCTCAGGACAGTCTGTTTCTGACCAAGGCAGCGGGTCAGGTTCCTCACACAGGTGGCAAATTATTTGGTGATGACAGCGTTTACTACTCCATGATGTTGGAGTGGTTGCAGGCGGGTGCTTTGAAAGACGCCACGCCACCGCCTAGCGTAGCGAACCTCGAAATTTATCCGCCACAATCTGTGATTGAGGGAACGGGCAGCACCCAGCGTTTCATCGCAGTGGCACATTACTCAGATGGAACAACGCGTGATGTAACTAATCTCTCGGCGTTCATGACGAACAATGAAACATCCGCGGCAGTGGATAAGAATGGGCATGTGACTGCGGGTGCTCGGGGTGAGGCGTTTATCATGGCACGCTTCGAAACCAAGACTGAAGGACGGCAGGTTCTGGTTCTTCCCAAGGACCTTCAATACGAGGCCCCAGAGGTAACAGGCAATTACATTGATGAGCTTGTCGGCAAGAAGCTCAACCAACTCCGGATACTGCCAAGTGGTTTTTGCACAGACGAAGAGTTTTTGCGTCGTGTAACCATTGATATCACCGGGATGCTACCCACTGAGGAAGAGTACCAGTTGTTCATGAACGATGTTGCCGAGGACAAGCGAGCAGCGTTGATCGAACGTCTTCTGGGTCGCAAAGAGTTCAGTGAAATATGGGCCATGAAATTTGCCCAATTGTTGATGATCAAGAGCACAAATCAAGTCAGCTACAAATCTGCGTTTCTTTACAACCAGTGGCTGACTGACAAGTTTGCCAAGAATGTGCCGATTGACGAGATGGTTCGGGAATTATTTGGTGCCACTGGCGGCACGTTCCGGAACCCCGCGACCAACTATTATCAGATCGAGCGAGACACGCTGAAGCGTGCTGAAAATGCCGCTCAGGTGTTCATGGGAATCCGAACCCAATGCGCCCAGTGCCACAACCATCCGTTGGATCGTTGGACGATGGATGATTACTACGGGTTTGCTGCGTTCTTCTGTCAGACGGCTACCAAGAATGCTGAAGACTACCGGGAAAAAATCATTTATGACCGACGGAGCGGTGAGGTCAAGCACAAAGTGACCAACCAGGTGATGCAGCCCAAATTTCTGGGTGGTGGTTTGGCAGATACCAAGGGCAAGGACCGTCGTGTCGTGATGGCTGAATGGCTCACCAGTTCTGATAACCCCTACTTCTCGACAAGCATTGCCAATCGGGTGTGGGCACACTTCATGGGCGTCGGTATTGTGGAGCCCGTGGATGATATTCGCGTCAGTAATCCCGCGACGAACCCTGAGTTGTTTCAGGAACTTGGAGATAAATTATCTTCGTACAAATTTGACTTTCGGCAGTTGGTTCGTGACATCTGCAACAGCCAGGCGTACCAACGCAGTGCAACTCCCAACGAAAGTAACAAAGGTGACACTCGGAATTACGCTTATGCCGTGGTTCGCCGAATTCCCGCAGAAATGATGCTTGACTGTGTCAGTCAGGTGACCAATACCAAAGAGAAGTTTCGTGGTTTGCCACTGGGAGCCCGAGCTGTACAGATTGCTGACGGGGGAACAAGCACCTACTTCCTCGATACCTTTGGACGGGCAGCTCGTGAAACCGTTTGTGATTGTGAGGCAACTACGGATCCCTCGCTTTCACAGGCATTGCATCTGCTCAACGGCAGTGCAACGAGTGGGAAGATCGCCCAGGGCAAGGTGATCGCTGAGTTACTCAAGGATGATGCGCCGATTGAAGACGCGCTGGATCGTTTGTACGTGCGGTGTCTTTCGCGGTATCCAACGGAGACGGAACGCAAGGAATTGCTAGCTGCGGTTGAGCAGGCTCCAAGCCCAACGGTGGGTCTTGAGGATGTCTTCTGGGCCGTATTGAACAGTCGGGAATTTGTGTTCAATCACTGATTTTTGGCAATGGAATCGCGGCTTTGATGTTTCGAAGTTGCGGCAGAACAAAGCTTGCGATCGCTAGATGCGAACAGTTGAGTGGATCGGTGCAGTCTCACCGATGCACCTCAATTGTTTCGCTTCTGATAGCGAATTTTTGTAGTTGTCAGTCGCACATCACCGAATGTGCAACCAAACCTTCAAAGCATCGATAATGATTACCCGAGTATCTCTGAGTCTTGGCCTTCTGGTTTTTACCCTATTGCCGCTTTCCGGGCAGGAGAAAAAAACGGAGCAGGGCAGTCCGAATTTCATGGACCACGTGTTGCCTATTTTCCGTGAGCATTGTCTGCAGTGTCATAACGCCAATGACGCTGAAGCTGGGCTTGCGATCGACAGTTATGGGGCATTGATGGAGGGCGGTGGTAGTGGCGATGTGGTAGCGACTGGAGATGCGTCGGCCAGCACGTTGTATCTTGTGATGACTCACGCTGAAGAACCAACGATGCCGCCTAACCAGGAGCCGATTGCCAAGGAGCAGTTGGAAATCATCAAGAAGTGGATTGATGGCGGTCTGTTAGAGAATAGCGGCAGCAAAGCAAAGAAACGAAAAGGACCATCGCTCAGTTTCACGGCGATGGAGGGTGGAAAGCCATCTGAAATTGTCATGCCGGAGAGTTTGTGGCGCGTTCCTGTGGTTGTATCGGGACGTGCGGCTGCGGCATCGGCATTGGCGGCCAGTCCTTGGGCACCACTGGTTGCTGTTGCTGGCCAAAAGCAGATTTCCCTGTATCACACGGAAACAGGCAAACTCGAAGGGATCATTCCTTTCCCTGAGGGGATTCCCCAGGTTCTGACTTTCAGTGTTGACGGCGGGTATCTGCTTGCCGCTGGTGGGACACATTCAGCCAAGGGGGTTGCATCGGTCTACGACGTCAAGACTGGTGAGCGTGTCATTCAAGTTGGTGACGAGTTGGATACGGTATTTGGTGCCGATGTCAATGATGACCTCAGCAAGATCGCTCTGGGGGGACCCCAAAGACTTGTCCGTGTGTTTGATACGGCTTCTGGTGAATCGCTTTTTGATCTGAAGAAACACACGGATTGGGTCTATACCGTCGATTTCAGTCCTGATGGTGTGTTGATTGCATCAGGCGACCGTTCTGGCGGCCTGCATGTTTGGGAGGCGGATACAGGCCGTCTGTACCTTGACCTGGTTGGGCACAAAGGTGCTGTGCGTGGTCTCTCTTGGAGAGCGGATTCCAATGTCCTGGTTAGCGCCAGCGAAGACGGTACCGTCAAGCTTTGGGAAATGAATAACGGGAAGCAATTGAAGAGTTTTAGCGCGCACGGTGGAGGCGCAACTGGTGTAGTGATGGCGAGAGATGGTCGGATTGTCACATCGGGCAAAGACAAAACGGTCAAGCTTTGGAATGGGGATGGTGGAGCGATTGCAACCATGCCTGCGTTTGGCGAGCCTGCTTTAGAAGCGGTGATCACCCACGATGGCTCGCGTGTCATTGGTGGTGATTGGTCAGGGCGAACCGTGATGTGGGAAGTTGCTGATCCCAAAAAGTTTTTGGAGCTGGCGTCAAATCCACCACGTCTCGAATCATACAAATCGACGGTTGCAGGGAAAATTGAAAAATTGAATACAGCCGTTGCTGCTGCGGTTGCGACTGAAACTGCTCAACAAAAGCAGATTGAGGTAGGTAAGGCAGCACATGCAGGGGTGATGGCGAAGTTGTCTGGAACGAAAACAACACTGGCGAAGGCGACTGCCGAAAAGGCTGCCAGTGAAAAACTGATGGCCGAAATGCAGGCTCAGAAAACTGCGTTGGACAAGAGCTCGGCAACTGCGAAAGCATCCATGGCTGCACTGGCGAAGCAAGTTGATGACGCCCAAGCTGCTATCAAGGCTCAGCAGACGCTCGTTACTCAATCGCTGGTTGGCCGCGATAAAGCAAACGCTGATAAAGCCGTGATTGATGGTCAGATGGCGAAAGTAACACAACAGCATGAGCAACTGAAGGTTGCTGCTGTGGCATCGCTTACCCAGTTGACGTCACGGGATGTGGAGATTGCAGCGATGAAACAGGCTGCCATGAATGCTGAAGCTGCTGCAGAGGCTGCAAGGAAAGCAGCCGAGATGATGCTTGCTCAGATCAATGCTCAGGCAAGTGAACTTGGAAAGACCTTACAGACGCTCCAGCAACAGGTTGCGGTTGCGGGAGAGCAACAAAAGAAGGCAAGTGAGGTTCAAGCCGCTTCGGTGGTAAAAGTTGGTGTTGCGGCAAAAACTGTTGAGGCAGCGGTCGCTTCGGTTGCCAATGCAAAGCAACAACTGGAAGCAGCGAAAGACGATGATGCAAAGAAAGTCGCGGCGGAACTGGTCACCAAGGCTGAAGCAGAAGTGAAGAATGCGACCATGCAAAAAGCTGAAGTTGAGAAACTGGTTGCGGCACAGAAACCGATCATTGAAAATGCATTAAGGACAATCGCTGAAGCGAAAACAAAAATGACCGAGGTGGTAGCGCAGCAGGCCGCGATGACCGGAAAAATTGAGCCAGCGAAAAAGCAGATGGCGACACACGTGATCACGCGAGACGCGGCGAGAAAGCAAATGGCCATGTTCGACACGCAGTTGGCCCAGGTCGCCAATGAATTGACGGCGGCTCAGAAAGCCAAGGACGAAGCGGTCCAGAAAATGGCGGTACTCGTCAAAGAAATAACAAAATTGAAAGCCCAGCAGCAGGCGTTGTTGACGCTTGCGACCCGCAATGAGGCAGCGAAGAAAAGTGGAGAGGCGAAAATAGCAGAGATGACCGCTGCACTTAATGCCGCAAAGCCTCAACTGGATGCTACGCGTGTTCAGGTGGAGAAGGTAAATGCCAGCCTTACAGCTGTCGTAGCGAAACTGAAAATGCAGCCTGAAATCATTGCCAAGCATGCTGCTTCGGTCAAGCAGTTGATGGCCGCGGTTCCGGCGATGGAAATACAAGTCGCTGCTGCGAAAAAGACGATGGATACAGCCGTGGCGGGGTTGGCTCCCATGCAGGCAGCTACTGCCGCCGCTCAAAAGGCACTGGCGGAGCAAACGTCTGTTCTTGAGGGGATCGACTCGGAGTTGGTGGCTTTCAAGCAGCAGGGTCACAAATTGACTGCAGAACTCGAGGCAGCCACAGCAGCAGCTACGGTGAAGCGGGAAGCGCTGGAACCTGTTCAGGCCAGTGTGACCAGCGTTGCTAATACGGTCTCATCAAGAGAGGCTCAGATCAAGCAAATGGCAGAGGCAATGGCAAAACTGCAGGCCGATTTGGCAGGCTTGAAACAGGCACAGACAGCTGACCAGGGGAAGCTTGATGAAAGTCGCTCCCAACTTCAGGACTTGGAAGCAGCGGCTGAGGCAGCCGAAGACGCGGCACAGGAGACGAAGGAGAAGGCTGAGTTCTTTCGCTCAGTCTACGGTGCCTGACGATTCCAACCGGTAAGCCGGCGTCCCGGTTGGGTTGCTTGAATTGCGGTGTTATGGATAGAAGCTATTGCGGTTTTCCGACAGATGAGGTCGACAGACGGCCTTCATCTTCCCAGATCATGCCGAGTCAGATTCATCTTGGACAAGCTGCCTTTTAGTCGATCAATCGATCGGGTCGCGGCTAGCCGCAGCAAGATTGACCAGAGGCCATTGACTCTGAAATCGGGCCGATCTTAACGATTGGACGAGGTTTTTACGACGTTTGCCCCTCGTGAGGGCGAAATCAGCTTCCATGTTCCATGCTTTTGCTGTCACTGATTGCGGTGTTTGCGTAAACTGTGGTGACCTGGTTCTTTCGGAAAAGAGCTCGTGTTTCAAGCGCCCAAGAGTTGATTCCGTTGCGTAGATGGATCGTGTTGGGTCGTTTCTTTTCTCTTCTCAGCCAGACGAATGCGATTCTTGTCTTGTCATCGCAGTTTCGAACGGAAGACGCGTGAATCGCGTTGCTGGGGAAAATATGGTCACGTAAAACAGCGGATGCTGCTTCAAGCCATCCGCCAGCAGCATCGATTGCTTGGGCTGGTCGTGTTTGTCTGTCTTTCCTTGTCGGGTGGGTTGGGTCTGGGGCAACCGCCCGGCACCACACCCAGTCGAGAGGTGTTTTCCCAGCAGGATGGGGTGGATGCCAGTGGTTTACCGATTCGCGCTTTCATGTTCCTGAGTGAGTCAGATAATGTCGTCTTGATGCCGGGTTTGTCCTGGGAAGAATTCGAACGGTTGTCGAACCCTGATTCAGCAGTTGATTCCAAACAGCAGCTGTTCAGTTACCAGTCACTTGTCATCAAGGGCAATGCTGATTCGGAGAGGTTTGAGGGGGAAGTAACGCTTCGTGTTCTGATCGCACCAAGTCAGGGGCAGTGGATACGAGTGCCATTACAAATGGGGAACTTTCATCGCTTGACAGCACCCGAAGTCATGGGTGTCGATGATTACTTCATGACCTTGACGTCTGATGGCAGTGGGCATCTTTTGCTGGTGAAGACTGATAAGCAACAGGAAGTGACTTTGCGGATGAAAGTTTCTGCAAGGGTTGTGGCCAATACCGTTGCGACGAGACTCGATTTCCAGCTGCCCAGTGCTCCGTCAAAAGTTGAATTGAATGTGGAGGCAGAAGGAGTTCAGGGTCAGATTAATGGCCGAGGTGATGAGGTCCTTACCGAGAACAATGTATCTGGAAAGGGGACAGACTTCTTGATTGAGAGTGGGGGTGGCAACTACTCGCTGCGTTGGGCAAGTTCTTCACGGACGAAAGACGACATCGCTCTGCTTGAGGTTGAGAGTCGTATCAATGTACGTTGGGACTCACCTCAGGATCCGCTGATTGTGGATTGTGCGATGACAATCGAAAAGGTTCGTGGCGTGATTGATTCTTTTCAGTTGCGTTTACCACCCGGTGCGGTCTTGCTCGATTCATTGCAACTGAGTGATCGTGGTCAGACGCTGGAGTTGGGTGAGCCGGTTCAGGGAAGAGACAAAGAAATTCGCGACGTCATTATTCCTGAGTCTGCACAAGGCTCACGCATCGATCTGACATTTGAATTACAACTGCTCAATGAGGGTGTATCAGAATCCAATCCACTTGATTTCCGTGTGGTTGAGGTAGTCGATTCACTGCGACACAAAGGGATAATTGCTGTCGCGACGGGAAACGACTACCGGTTGCGGTGGCTGAGCAGTCCGTGGGTTGATCGGGTGCTCGGGGAATCCAGCGAGGACTCGACGACGTCAGGGCGTACGTACGAGTTCCGATTTGAGCGTGCCTCATTTGAATTGCCACTTTATTTGGGCGAAAAGGGGCGACAGTTGCGGATGACAAGCAACTCGATACTCAATGTTTACGACTCCGCTGCCAACCTTGATATGACGATTGCCATCAATGGACAGGTCTCAAAGGGGCTTCTGCAATTCAACGATGCCGGTTGGCAGATCAGCGAGATCAGGAATTCCGAGACTGGTGAGCTGCTGGATTTGTTTGAAGATGATGACCGTTTTCTGAACATGAGAAGTGCAGGAAATGGGGATCTTTCACAGATCAGGATTCTGGCGGAATTGCAATTGAAGCCGGAAAATGGCGATGTCGAGTTCTTCCTGCCTACGGTCACTGACGTTGATGGGGCAGCACGAGTTCAAAAAGCAACTTTGGATATCAATAGTACAGGTCGTTCCATGCTGGTCGTTGATCTTGCCGGTTCGGTGGGATTGACGCGTGGAATTGTGACCGGCTCTGACGTGTCGGCCACGAAGTCATCCAAGACCAGCTACCAGATTCAAACGCAGGAAAAACGTCCCAAGGTGGTTGGTGCGCTGGTGGCCCAGCCGCCAAGCATCGGTGTCAGAAGTTCAGTCATCATTGAACTTTCAGGAGATCAGTTAAGAACTGAAATGGATTGGGCTGTGACTTCTCCTCTGGATCTGGAAGGAGTTTTGCGCGTACGCATTCCCGATGCCGGTAGCCCCGTCATCCTCGCTGAGAACGAAGCTCCAGTTGATGTTGTGGAAGAAGGTGGCGGGAATGAGGACAGCCAGAGTCCGAATGACACGCAGGATGAGCCCACGAGTAGCGAAGAACCTGTCGATCCGAACGCTGAAGAACCGTGGGTGGTGACTGTCGGCGGAGCTCCTGCGAAGCTCAAATACATTGAGGACGATCGGTATGAGTTGATATCCGAGCGGCTCGCAATGGATGCGATAAATATAAAGTGGCTTCGTGTTCAGGATTTAAATGCAGTCGTTGGTGATGGTACTGTGGTTGCAGTTCCGTTACCGAGTCCCGATATTCTGGATGTCACGATAAAGGGTACGATTGGTGTTTCCTGCAGAGGTGCTCAGAATTTTGACCTTGTTTCGGCTGATCGTCAGCGACAGAAAAGCTTGGAGCTCGCGACGTTTCCACGGGACCCGTTGCGGCTCAAATTGTTATCGCGACTGACCAGCCCGGAGGAATTGACAGTTCAAAAAACTGTGTTGCGCACGGTCGTTGGGAGGAACTTGCGTCACGAAAGTGTTCACGCCAAAGTGCAGGGTGGAGATAGCTTTAAGGTTGGTTTGCCCTCGGATGCTGCTGAGGTTTCAGTTCAAGCTTTCATTGACGGCAGTAGAAGAACCGTCCGGCGTGAGGAAAATACCCTCGTGGTGCTGCTGCCCAGTGACAGGGAAACCCATGTCGTGGATTTGCAGGTATGGATCACGCGTGAGACGCCTGCTTCCTTCTCGAACATCAAGCCTCTGCTACGCCTGCCATTTGGGGTAGGCCGAGTTTATTGGCAGATCATTGCTCCTTCAGATGGGCATGTGCTTTGGGCATCACCCACCTTGGGGCGAAGTATGAGTTGGCGATTTGATCGCTGGAAGCTCTATCGACAGCCTAGTCACGATGATCGACGACTGCTTCAACTTGTCGATGCGACGTCTGTGGCGACACCGCCTGGGAATCGATACCTGTATATCGGGTCCGATCTGCGGTCCTTTGAAGTGGTTATCGTTTCCCGCGTTGTCTTGTGGATCTTGATCGGTTCATGTGTTTTGCTGGCTGCAGTTGTCTTGACAAACTTTCCCAGCTCACGCCATCCTGTGACGGCAGTGGCGCTTGCGGTGATGTTTGGCGGTTTGCTCGCGATTGCCCCGGATGCGGCTGTTTTGGCAGGACAGTTCGGCATCATTGCGCTGGTGTTGGTTGTGGTGATGATCGCCGTCCGTGTGCTGATTTCCCCTGCCAAAAGCGGACGTGTGTTTTCCTCTACAGTGGTGGCACCGGATCAGCCCCGACCTCCCTCAACACGTTCTTTGGTACCGGCAGCTGCGGAGGACCCTGGGGTTACCGCGACTGAGGCATTGCCTCAACCGGCACCGACCGAGGTGACTACGTGATTCACACACAGAGCTACCGGTCGCAAGAACAGTGTGAATCAGAATTGCGACGGATGATCGGGACTGGTCGCAGTGATCGATCGTGGATGGCATTGAGAGCCATTCCATTCGGTAGGCCCACGAACCGCTTCTGGTTTGTTTTGTTCGTTACCCTGGTTTGCTGCGCTGCCGGACTGTGTCGCGAACCAGCAACCTTCGCAATGGCACAAGAAATCAGCGAAGCTGACAAGGATCAGGAATCAGCGGGCCAGAATGGGAATGAAGTCACTCGGGAAAGTCGTTCGGTTGCTGCAGAGGCAGATCAGAATAAAGCAACGGAGCAAACGGTGGTCAACAAGATGTGGCTGCCAGCAGTGCTTCCTGATGGTCGTCGGATCACACCCATTGGGATGTATCAATCACAAATGGATGAATTGGTTCCGGATGACTATCGCCCTGTGTCGTTGGAACAGCTCAATCAGGCCATTGCCAAGTGGACAGCGCGGGCTACAGATGATCAAACCAGTCGGTTGAAGGGCGCGGTCTATTGGGTGCGGGTGGCTGACGATACCCTCGTCAGTGAAAAAAGCATTCTTGCTATTGAATCAGACCGCACCGGGCAGGTGCGTCGATCACTTGGCAAACTGAATTTGCCCATCAACCAGCCTCAGGGATTTTTACCTGGTAACACGACGATCCCACGGATGGAATCCGAGTCCAATGGAAATCTTGTTGCTGTGTTTCGGGGTGATGAGAAGCTCGGAAGTAGCTCGGAAATTCGTTACTCATGGAATATGCGGGGAACGAAGGCTGGCAATGGTTACGTATTCAATTTGAAAATCCCACGAGCTCCGCAGGCCACGTTTTACTTTTCGATGCCTGTGGGTACCTCTTTGCGTGCGGATCAGGGAGTTTTGAGAGAGCTTTCAGAGGCCCCAGCGCAGGCAAGCGAGGTTGCTGAAGTGAATGACCTCAACGATGGACCTGAGTCGAACCAGTCTGTTGATTTGAGTTGGTATGAGTTGGATGCCGGGGGACTTGATGCCGTCACCGTCCAGACTCAGATCGGGGAACCGAATTCAGCTTCCGGCAGTTTTGTGATCCGCCGCTCTGCAATGAAGTACGAAGCAGACCGTCTTGGTCTGAATTGGACCTGCAACATGGTTGTGCAAGTTTCCGAAGCGTGGCAGTTACCGGAATTATTCGTTGGTGATGCAGGTGTGACCAGCATCGCCTTTGGCAACGAAGAAATTCAGTTCTCAAAATCAGAAACCGCTGATTACCAAGGGCAATGGAAACTCAGTTTTTTGAATGAGTCCAAGGTGGATACTGACGGGCGCCTTGACGTGGTTGTGAAGGGATACAGCCGCTGGGACAGTTCGCAACGCTGGTGTGATTTGCCAATGCCGGTTTGGGTGGGTGACACCGTCGTGCATGGGACAGTGGTTGATGAAGCTGTGCTCTCAGTGCGTGAGCCTTTGCAGGTGCTGAATTGGGCACTGCCTCAGGATTGGCAGTGGGAAAGTCAGAGTACTCAGGCAGAGGTCACAACCGTGGCGGTCAAAGGACCAGGGCTCGCTTCCGGTTTTGAGCTTGCTGCCTCGAAGTCACGGGCTAATTTGATGGCCAAAAGTCAATGGTCCCGCGTTCAACTTGTCGATCGGCCAGTGTTCACTCGAAGCGAATCAGCTTTGCAATTGAATGTTGTTGATGGCAGGCTGCGTGGAAAAGCAAGGATTGAAATCAAGGTGCATTCAAATCGGCTTGAGCCCGTCAAATTGCTTGTGCAAGACGGGTGGGTTTGTGAGTCAATCACATTGCAGCATTCAGGTCGGGTGATTGAGGATCCGCGAATCCGTGCGAGAGAAGTAGTGTTTTGGCCAGAGGACAAAGATGTCCGCAATGCTACGATCCTGCTGGAGGTCGAAGGCAGTGCCGATTTGATTCAGGAAAGCAATGCGGCACGCAGAATTAAGAATGAACCAAATACGATTCTGAAGAAGGATAGAAAAAACAACCTGGCTGGCAATCGACCACGGAACGCAGGAACAGGCGTGAATGGTAAGCCGGATACAAATCGAGTGATGGCAACACGTGTTCCTGCAAGCTGGTTCGTGAGATCAAAGCAGGCGCGGGGGACAATGATTGCTGCTGTCACACCACCCAAAGATCTGAATTGGAGTGGTGAAGTGGCGATGCAACGGGGGGCTTTCGATCTCGCGTCCTTAACCCAGGAGCAGCAAACATTCTTCTCGGGTTCAAGTCCCGAAACGCTGTGGTTCCAACCTGCCTCTGGCCGAACTCCTGAGTTGTTACTGTTGAAGCCCAGTGTCAGTTTTAATGCCAAGACGTGGTTTGATGTGAGACGGTTGGGTGAAGAGGTCCTTGAAACTTTGGAAATCGAAATTGAATCCGATGGACTGTTCAGGGAGAGATTGCAGGTCCAAACTGGCAGCCTGGAAGGACGCGGCGAATTTTTCTGGTCAATTAGTGATAGTGCTGATGGGACCACGATCGGTTTGCCGGCATCGGACGTCTCTGAAATAGCAGGTGCCTACTCCATCGATCTTTCAGAAAGAACTTTACGTGGTCGGAAATTGATTGCCCGCCGGACTTACAAGATACCTCTTTCAATCGAAATGCAATTGCCGATTGTTAGCGGCGCTTCATCTCAGAATGCTGTAGCCACCATCGGTGAGGGACTTCTGGTCAGCCAGAAACCACCAGACGTGCAACGCATTCCAACACCGATCTCAGTTTGGAATTCAGAGACGAGCCCCGAGGGTATTGAGGAAACAGACGCCGAGGAGACGGATTCTGAGGAGATAATCGCTGAGGAGACAGGCGCTGAGGACACAGACGTTGGGGAGACAGGCGTTGAGGAGACAGGCATTGGGGAGGCAGGCGTTGGGGAGGCAGGCGTTGGGGAGGCAGGCGTTGGGGAGACAGACGCTGGGGAGGCAGGCGTTGGTGAGACAGACGCTGGGGTGACAGGCGTTGGGGAGACAGACGCTGGGGAGACAGACGCTGGGGAGACAGACGCTGGGGAGACAGATTCTGGGGGAACAGGTGCTGAGGACACAGGCGTTGGTTCGAAGTCTGCGATTGATCGCGAAGATGGACCCATCACAGCGCTCGATGGTAGTACACAACTCAGATACGACGCGATTCAGTCATCGTTCATTACTGTCCGACGTTCCGATATAAATCCCAGCGTGACCATTGTTTGGAGGCAACAGATCAGAGTGGAGGCGTCCAGTCGTGGAACTGACCGCATCGAAGCGACGTTTCGGGTTTCACCGACTGCTCCTTTGGTCATTTCTTATGAGCCTGAATTACAGTTGGAATCTGTCACGCGTGACAACGAGCCAATTGACTTGATGGCAGTTCAGCGAAGACCGTTGATCCTTGAACCAAGGTCCGATACTGAGACCATTCGTGTTGTTTGGAATCGCAGTCAATACGGTCCAAGTTGGATGCGTGACTGTAAGCTACCCAAGATCGACGTATCAGGTACCGTACTTAAATCGGAATACCACCTGATGGCCGCGTCCGACACCTTTGCTCCATTGGCGCTGATCAGGGGAGATCAGGGAGGTCAAGGCATAGCGGCGGTTATTGCGATGCAGTCGGGCGAATCAACAACGCTGGTTCGCCGCAATATCGCATTGGCGATTGGCTGGCTGTTGGCTTTGCTGACTTTCGCAGTCTGCTGGTTCATTTCGGAACGATCACCATCTCTGGTTGCCGGGATTGTTGTTGTCTTTACAGCGGTGCTTTTCCTTTGGTGGCCTTGGAAACTGGCTGTGATCGGCTGGTTGATTATTCCGGCTGTCACAGCGGCAATACTGGCAACTAGTCGATCTTGGTCTGGTAACGATCAATCCGCGGACAACTCCTCCCAGACGGGAGGTGGGATATCGCGTGGTTCCAAGGAAGTGTCCAAAGAATTTTCGATTGATTCCGCTGCCAGAATTCTTGGTTTATTCATTGCCATTTCTCTGTTCTTGTCTGCGGCCGTTGTTGCGCAGGAGGAGGAGGGATCAGCAGTTCCAGAACAGTCGAAGTCGGCTGAGCGACTTGTTGAGGTCAATGTGCTGGTACCGATGGATAAGAATGGCAAGCATCTCGGTTCGATGGTTTATATCCCTGGCAAGATTCACTCGCAGCTTTTTGAGCGGGTGAATCGGTTAGAGCCGAAAGATGCGAGAATTGCTGTTGCAGATTATAGAGTCAATTTGCAGCCTGATCTGGTGAAAGCGGGTAAGACTGAAGGGCTGTCGGTTGAGGCAGATTATCTGATTCATCTCGAAGATGGTGATCAAGGTACCAATGTGGTTCGGCTTCCAATCCCTCACAGTTCAGTCCGAAATGTAGAGTTACTGGGTTCTGCAAACTCTCGCATGAGTTATGACCAGGATGAGAATGGTTGGACAATTGTCACATTGCCAGCCTCGGTCTATGTACGCATACGGCTGACGTTACAACCTGCTGTCTCCGTGAATGAGCCGTGGGTCAAGGTAGCTGTTGCCATCCCGCCAGTTGCATCTTCGCGTCTGGTTGTGCAGTCTGAGCAGAATGTCAGTGCATTGCGGGTCGCAGGCCGTTTACTTGAGGAAACTGAATTACGACGGTGGAAAGAAAATCTTGGCCCGAGCCGTGAGATGGCCATTGAATTCAGAACTTTACTGACAGCTAAAACCGATGTCCCCAGAAAACTTGGGCGGAGGTATCGCGTTAATGCCGGAAGGCGTCAGGTTACGATCGAATGCGAAGTCGATCCCCCCGGCTTGATCGCCGAGGGTGAAACGTTTCAGTTTGACATACGTGATTCAAGCATGCCGCGGGTCACCACGCGAGACTGGCGACTCGAAAGCAGTGAACTCAAAAGCTCCAACCGGAGGCAGATGATTCTCACCTGCTTGAAAGATGCTCCGGGTCCCATTGGCCTGCTTTGGACGTTCCCATCAACCATTGCCGATGAACAGCTCACTGATTCCGGCGCGATACAGATTCCAGAGGTGACTGCGACATTCGGTAATGATGGTGATGCCTGGTTGGCTCTATACAGTGATTCGAACCTGCAGTTCAGTTTGCTTGAGGCGAAGCCCAGCGACACTTTTTCAGTCGATGACTTCAATAAAAGTTGGCGTGGTTTTCCCGAAAAAATCAATGATCGAGCGTATGTGATTTCAGGTGAATTACCCTCGCTGGTATTGAGTGAAAGATTGATGCGACCACCTGAGGTGATTCAACAACATGATTTGAAAGTGCTGCGTGATCGACTTGAACTGACCTATAGTGCAACTCTGGATCTCGGTACGGATTTCAGCCAACGGTATTCTTTGCGTTTGCCAAAGAATTTGGAATTGCTGAATTTAACCGTCAATGGGGAGCCATTGTCGATTGAACCGATCATGGCTGGAGAATACGCAGAGATTCCATTGACCGGTTTTCTATGGGAAAATCCATCAGATTTTTCGGAAATGCAGATCGAAGCTGTGGGTGTCAGTCGGTTCAATTGGCGTTCCAAAACCAGATTTCAGACGTTCACTCCACCGCGTATGACATTGACGCCGGAAATAGAGACTGCGGATCAATATCGCATTTCACATGATCGGTCGACGTCATTGTCAGCAATCGATCTTCCGCTGAAGTCTTTGGCTGATGCGCGTCGCTCATTTACCGAACAGTCTCTAGCTGAGGGTTGGATATCCGAGGCTTTTTGGGTCATCCCGATGGGAACGGAGGTCAGCCCAACAAGTTTGGGTGGTCGTTATCGGGTCACAAAACGAAGTGATGCCTTCGACTGCGATCAGGAGATTATTCTGTACTGCAATGATGGAGTATGGCGGATGGAAATCCGAGTTGATTTCCCCTCTGGCTCGCGTCCTGAGTTTGTTGATGTTGAAATTCCATCGCGTTGGTGTCAGCTCGATACATTGCGTGTTGAGAATTCAAGGCTTTGGACCCGCCAGTCGTCCGTGGATCCTTCACGACAGATCATTCGCATCGCTTTGGATTTGCAGAAACCGGAGGATCAAGGGCTGGTCATTCAAGGACAGCTCGTGGGGGCAGAGTCAGCGCGGGTCAGTGTCCCCTCGGTGCGCGTGCTCGGGCGGGGCAAACGTCGCGTCATGATCAACGTGCCAAGTCGCCTTGAGAATGAAAAATTGCAATGGAGAGAACAGGCAGTGAAAGCTGTTCGAACCAGTGAGAAGAATCGTGCCAAGTACGAGTGTCAAAGGCCTTCATGGACAGTGGATTTAGCGCCGTTACCGGAGGTTGATGTCGAGCCTGAGCTGTTTGGGGTCGATGTGGAAGTGTTCCCCCAAAACGACGGCGTGCTTGTGCTATCCCATTGGGACCTGTTTCCCGGAGGTCTTGATTCAGTTGTTGTGGAGTTGCCACCCGAGACCACTCTGCTGGCTGCGTGGGCGGCGGGTCGTGCGGTCGTCGTGGAGCGGGTGGATGAAGCAGGCAGCGATGAAGCAGACAGGGATGAACAGGCCACATTGGTAAGGGTTCCACTCGCGCTAACTCGTCTGGGGCAACCGATCGAGTTATTGCTGGAAGCATCAGCAGCAGTTGCAAGACGGGGTAAGTATCTTCCAAGGCTGAAGGGGATACAGAATACTGACCGTTGGGTTACCCACTATGCTGCGGCGAGCCCACTTGATCCGGAGCGGGAAAACCCAGCTGGATTTTCGGAACGCGGATTGTCACTTGCACGTGCGGTAGTTGAATCGGTTGAGTCACTGGATCGTCTTTCCCAGCGACCGACGGCTGAGATTGCTGCCTGGTTGCAATTGTGGTTAAAGCGGTATTGGATGATTGCGGAGGCGTCTGGACATACTGTTCGATTCACTGCTGAGGTGGATTCGACAGATATGATGCTGACAACCGCACTCAATCGGCGATACAACCAACCCATCACAATTTCTGATCAGGAGCGTTGGAAAGAACTTGATGCGAGAATGGGAGTTTTTGTCGATCGGTTTTTGAGTAAGAAAGAGATTCGGGAAACTCGTGACGCAAGATTCTTTCTTTTTGATGTGGGTGGGTTTGGTGGATTTTATCCGCAAACCGTTGTTGATCTGGTTGCCAATGAATCTGTGCCAACTGTCAAGGTTGCATCGGAGAGAGACAGTGGTTTACGGAACTTGCTCGTCAACGGCATCACGCTGTTGGTGATCATTGCTTTGCTGAGCTGCATTGGTCCATTGCAGCGTTTCGTGGTTCCCATTGTCAGGCATCCTGCCTTCTGGTTGGCCCTTGTCGGTATCTTTGGATTTGCCGTGGCGCCTGTGCCTGTGGCTGGAGCGATTCTTCTGGTTGCTGTTGCGTTGCCCGTATTTCCAGCCAGGCGAACATCCGTGTCCCGTTGAATTCGTTAGAATTCCAAGGTAGCCACGGGTACTCTACAGAGTCAGTTCATGACAAAACCGAGCTGCTGGCAGAAATGGGATTTACCGGGCGATTGTCGCCTGTAACTTTGAAATGACTGGAACTTCAGTTGCAATGATCATTCATATCTTCAAATCTGGTGTCCATGAATTCTTGTTACTTGCCTGCCTTTGGTTGGGATTTGGGACGGGATTGGTGAATGCACAAAACACCGTCGGCGTCACTCACAGTCACCAAACTGGCCAGGAGGCGGGCACTGACCACACGGTTGCCGACCTTCAGGAGTCTTTGCAGTTGCGCCAGGGTTACACCATTCAGGCGATCGCAACAGAACCGCTGATTGCTGACCCGGTGACTGCCAGGCTTGATCTTGAGGGCAGGCTCTGGGTCGTGGAAATGCCAGATTACCCGGTTGGGCCAAGCGACGGAGAATCTCCCAATGGCCGGATCAAAATTCTTGATGATACCGATCATGATGGGATCTTTGATCGTTCGACGGTATTTGCAAGTGGTTTGTTATTTGCCACCGGAGTTCAGCCGTATCGAGACGGCGCCTTTGTGACTCTGGCAGGCAAAATCGCGTTTTTACGTGACCGTGACGGTGACGACCAATCCGATGAGACGGTAGTGCTGTTTGAGGGGTTCGCAGAACAGAATCAGCAACTGCGAGCTAACCATCCAACCTTGGGTCCTGATGGTTTGATCTATGTAGCGGGTGGATTACGTGGTGGGTCCATCAAGGCAAGCGACCCCCGTTATGATTTTCACTCTGAGCCCGTGGATTTAAGAGATCGCGATTTCTGCTTTGATCCAGACGGAGGATGGTGGGGGGCTGTTCCGGGCAAAAGCCAGTTTGGAGTTTCGATCGATGACTTTGGGCGACGATTGGGTTGTAGTAATCGAAACCCGGCCATGATGTCAGTATTGACGCTGGACGCCGTTGGCCGTGATCCACTTCTGGTGGGGCGGGATGCGATTCATGATGTTGCTCTCTCGGCAGAGAGGTCTCAAGTGGTTTCCAGAGCGGAGGCTTGGACTACGAGCAACTTGCATTCAGGCCAATTCAGTGCAGCTTGTGGCGTGTTTGCACCAGGCTGGTATGAAGAAGGTCAAGAATGGTTGCTCGCATGTGAACCCACCGCTTACATCGTGCAACGTCAGAGACTGTCTCGTGAGGGCAGTGTTTGGAAGTCACGTAGGGAGGCACAGGAAAGTGAGTTCCTGTCTTCCACCGACACCTGGTTTCGGCCAGTGGATATCACAGCTGGTCCGCAAACGTCGGTCCTGATCGTGGACATGGCTCGCGCTGTGATTGAACATCCTGATTTCATGCCAAGTGAACTCAAAACCCGGCCCGACCAACTCGATGGTAAAGCGTTGGGACGGATCTGGAAGGTGGCAAGGGAGTCAGCAAAACCCGACTTTGTTCGGCTACAAACTACTGATGATGCAATCAAATGGCTGAAGTCGGATTCAGCGTGGCAACGAGCGTCTGCGTCGCAATTTCTTCTCGAAAAGGGTGAGTTTGTCGTGAAGCCGCTCAGCGCATTGGTGCTCGATGAGGAGGCCGATCCTGTCGGTCGTTCACGAGCAGCATGGCTGCTGGAAAAGAATGGAGCACTGAGTAAGCCACATGCGATTGCGATGATGAAGTCCAGTGATGCTCGACTGCGAGCACTCGGTGTTCGCTTATCCTGGGGGCGTGCCGAGTTATTGAATAATATTTTGGCGATGGCAGAGGATACCGATCCGCTGGTGGCCAGAACCGTCGCTGTTGAGGCGGGGAGAGCATCCGATTTTCAGTCAGCACGCGTAAGAGCATTGGTGAATATTGCTGGTCCGTGGTCCTCGACGGACGACTGGATTCGGCAAACAGTAGCGAGTGCAGACCGCTCGCTGTTGGAAAAGCTTTGTGAGCAAATGGCGAGTGCGAAACAGATCGATTTGCGATTGCTTCGGCACTTGGTGGAACGGATTGCGATGCAGTCGCCTCAGAATTCGGCTGCATTCGTGATTGCGGACGGAACGCGGGACTCGAACGACTCGTTTCTGAATCTTCGGCAAATTGAATTGTTGAAGTCATGGGTGCGCGGATTAAAGAAATCCCGACAGTCCGTTTCGAAAGTGATGACTGGTTTACCCGAAAACCCGAAAGCTGGTTTGCAAACTCTTGTCTCTCGATTGATGGATACGGCGCTGGAAACCATGGTGCCAGCTGATCAGCGAGCAGCATGTCTTTTGCTGGCGGCAGATTTTGGTCAAGTCAATGCACCGCTGCGAGAGCTTGTCGGCGAT
Source organism: Planctomycetaceae bacterium (assembly GCA_002862205.1). GTDB lineage: Bacteria > Planctomycetota > Planctomycetia > Pirellulales > Pirellulaceae > Rubripirellula. The sequence continues at coordinate 34,323 of PKCN01000314.1, forward strand.
GGTTCACCAGCAGCTTTGCGGGCTGTTGCTTTACCGTTGAATTTACGCATTGATCCAGAGTGGACGCGTGACTTTCTGGTGCAGCATCTAATGGGGATGACCATGACAGTTCGTTCAGCGGCAATATCGGCCAGCGTGCGACGGGTTGAAGACGCAACCTGGTTTCTGCGACAGATAGAATCGGGAGCCATCCCGCGAACTGTTGTTGATCCGGCGACTGCCAAGAGGCTGAAGCAACATCCGGATGCTGCAGTCAAGTCGTCTGCAACGCGATTGCTCGCAACCGACCCGAATCGAGCCAAAGTATTGAAATTGTACGCAGGCTCAGCCAGCACATTGGGGGATGCGAAAGCGGGTAAAAATCTGTTCAAAGAACATTGCTCAGCCTGTCACCAGATCGAGGGCGTAGGCACTAATGTTGGTCCCGATATAAGTGATTCACGAACAAAAACCCCGGCAGCACTTCTGACTTCAATTTTGGATCCAAATTCAGCGATTGATGCCGCCTTTATTCAGCATCGAGTTCTGACAATTGATGGTCGGGTTCTCGATGGTTTGTTGGTAGGAGAGGCAAATGAGGCGATTACGCTCCAACAAAAAGGTGGTCAACGCGTGACCATTCCGCGTGGTGATATAGAACGTTTGCAGGCACCGGGTGTTTCGTTAATGCCCGAGGGCTTTGAAGAGACACTCAATCCAGCAAAAATGTCGGATTTACTCTCGTACCTCAAAAATTGGCGGTACCTGGATGGCTCGATTCCTGGAAAAATTCCCGGCAGAGATTGAGCGGGGTTTTGAGGGATGATCTGGGCTGCAGCCGTACAGTCGCGGTGGTTTGATGAAGAGATGGTTGACGATGTGACCAAGCCCCGTTCTTGTTGTTGGAGCGGAGCAGAAGTTGGTGTTGGAGAAAAGAGAACCGATGAGAGAGCAGCAATATGAGCGTCCACTGCGGATGGGACTCGTCGGTGGAGGCGGGAATGGCTTCATTGGCAAGGTCCATGTGACAGCGGCAACCCTTGATCGTCAGGCAGTTTTGACTGCAGGTGCGCTCTCCTCAGATCCCGAGCGATCTCGTGATTCAGCGGTAGCAATGGGCATTGCACCAGATCGCGCGTATGGATCATTTCATGAATTGATTCATGCGGAAAAGTTGCGTTCGCCGGATGACCGAATCGATTTCATTTCTATCGCGACACCAAACCACACGCACCGGGAAATAGCCTGTGCGGCACTCAAGGCAGGTTTTCACGTCGTCTGTGACAAACCGATGACCATCACCACTGCGGATGCCGATGCGATGGTAACTGCTGTGCGTGATTCCAAGTCCGTGTTTGCATTGACTCATAATTACTCAGGCTATCCGCTTGTGCGTCAGGCTCGCGAATTGGTTGCTCAGGGAGAGTTGGGTGATCTGATCGCGATTCGGGCCAATTATGTTCAGGGTTGGATGCATGGAATGGATCCTGACGAGGTTCCCGCCCGGGGAGCATGGAAGTCGGATGCCAATAAGAATGGTCGTGCCGGGTCGCTTGGCGATGTTGGGACGCATGCATTTCATCTGCTCCAATTCATCACGGGGATGACCCCATCAAATATCCTTAGCCACATGCGTTCTTATTCCCATCATCATGAATTGGATGATTACGGACACGCGATTCTGCAATTCGATGAAGGCGCGACAGGGATGGTCACGTGGAGTCAGGTTTCTCACGGGCGTTTGAATGATCTGTCAATCGAGGTGGATGGGACGAAAGCGTCATTGGCATGGCGTCAGGAGGAGCCTAACCAGTTGATTTTTCGCTCGTTGGGGCAGCCGACGAAGATTTACGAGAGAAATCCCAACGCTGCTTACAGCTTGCCTACGGCGGTGGCGGCTTGCCGCTTGCCGGGTGGGCACCCGGAAGCATTTTTTGAGGCGTTTGCCAACGTATACCGTGACGCCTTCTCTGATATGCGGCGTGTTATCCGTGGTGAGGTTTTGGATCAGGAACGTGTCCTGTATCCGTCCGTCAACGCTGGAGCAGACGGTGTACGATTCATTCAGCGATGTTTGGCAAGCGCGGCGGGTAATGCCGCCTGGCAATCGTGGTAGAGGCGTTATTGGATTGGCGGAGAATCACGTTGCTCCGGTTTTGGTAATCCGCTGGTTACGCTGCCTTCGTCTTCTGTGTTGATTGCTTGATAGACCGTCCAGGCACGCTTGCGTTCACCATGGGGATGCTGTTTGGTGGGTAGCGTTCGGAGTCCGAGTTTCAGGCCCCCTTCATCTGGATGATCCACCCAGCGGTGATAATGAAATGATTCGATCCAGGCGAAGTTTCTTGTTTTCTGCATAGCATAATGCAGCGATCCGGCTTGCTGGTTTTGGTCCAAGGAGTCATAAGTTGGAGTGTGGTATCCTTGCTCACTCAGTAAGACACCTCTTCTTTTTCCATTGCTCTGCCGCATGGACTTCTGATTCAGGAAATCACCCAGCACATGCAGGTTTTGCATGGTGATTAATGGGCTGTCCAAATGATCCTGGATGTTGGTGTCATGCCATGCTGTTTTGGCAAACAGACTTTGAGGGTAGGGGTGGTAGGCAACTCCCCACGCAAAGTCGCCCTCCAGCTTCGAATATTGCTGCAGAGCGATCAACGTTTTTTTGGGAGAAAGCTGTTCCCAACGGTTTGGATTTGTGACATTCCAATTGTGTGTCAAAGAAATGAATACGCGGGCGTGCGGATTGAAGGCACGAGCAGCATTGTGAATCATCCGCATGGATCGATAATAGGTCTCCAGATAGATCTCGTCTGGTTGTTTTCCCATGTTCGTCCAGACCGGGTGGTAGTCGACCTCGTTGTGTGCAATCCAGTTGGTGATCACTCCAGGCGCCTGATTTGGATTGCTGTACCGCTTGGCGATCTGGCGGAGCAGATGGCCATAGATGACCGTGCCACGTGCGGTGCTCAGGTCAGGCATTGTGTACACACCACCCTCGGCTTCAGGATGCTGGAGCACCGCTTGTGTGTTGGCTTGCGTTGATCGTGGAATCAGAACGATTGCCGTAACAACGATCTTGTGTTGTCGACAAAAATTCACGAGCTGGTCCAACGCACTGAAAGCAGCATGGTTGAAATAGATTTTGGGTCCCGCTGCTGGAATCGGTTCGCGGTTGGGGCCATCGGAGTGGCTGATGAAGCGATTGAGAACCAAATTTACCGTCACTGCTTTGATACCCAACTCGAGAAGATCAGATCTTGGGCCACGATGACTGAAACCACTCAAGCCTTTTTGATTCTCAGGTCGCAATGGGTGTGGCGCGGGTTTGCTATTTGTTTTAAATTCAGAGATATGATGTCGCGCGGACAGAAAATGTTCTGCGGTAGCTTGGGTTGCTGGGGCCTTGAGTCGCCAACCGCTGTAAAGCCGGTCTCGGTTGCCAACCATTCTCGGCACGACCACAGAAAACTGTTTTCCGTTCCATTGCAGAGGTACGGGTAGCGTGATCCCTGCATCATTGATTTGTACATTGGCAGGAAACTCAACCAATTGAACCAAGGTTGTTGGCGCAGGGTCATTTGACTTCTGCGGTATTTTTCCCTGAAGAGTGATCGATTCCGTTCCGACCACCACCTCGGTAAAAGTGCCGGCGAAAGATGTTTTTATGTATTCGCGAATGGCTTTCGCTATCAGCGTTTTCTCTGCCTCAATTCGCAGAAGATCTGCAGCATGATCACGTTCTCGTTGAGTGGGAGGTCGTAGACAGATGTTGCGAAGCGAAATTTTCCGATTCTTCCGTTGGCCAAGGTCGAGTCTTATTTGTGTGATTTGGTCAGGAAGTATTTTTCCAGTGGGAAACTTGAGAGGTGCAACATATTCTCGCCAGCCTTCGGCAATGGAGATGTCGGGTAATTTCAACTGCATGGCCGAAGTGATGGGTGGACCGGGAAACAGCGAGACATTTTCGATCCCATCGGGACAGAAATATTCAAAGGACAGTACTGTTTCACTGAGTTGCAGGGGCTTGTTCCATTTCCAGACCAGAAATGGATCGATTCCTGTTGTGGTGATGTTGAGGTTGTTATCCTGCTGGTCCAAGGCAATGTGATTGGTACGCCAGAGTGTTTCTGGAAACTGTACCGACTCAGGCTGTTCAGCCATCAGCCTGGGTAAGCGTCCAGAGCTTTGTGCAGCCCACATGCAGAGTAGAATCACGACCCAAAGTTTAATCCTCAACGATTTCATTTGATCCGTGTTTTATTTAGCGGTGGTGTAGTACTATTTGTGCATCGACACAACCAATGGAGATCAGTTGGCGGATGAAGAAGCAGGAAAGAGCCGATTTGATTCGCGAGCGTCTGGGCGAATTGTATCCCGACCCCCCAGTGCCTTTGGACCATCAAGACGAGTTTACCCTGTTGGTTGCTGTGCTATTGAGTGCACAGTGTACAGACAAGAAAGTGAATGAAGTCACGCCGGAATTATTTCGGCTTGCTCCGGATCCGCAATCGATGCGGCTGCTTGGCGAAATGAAGATATTGTCGGTCATTCGGCCACTTGGTTTGTCAAAGCAGAAAGCCAAGAGTCTCGCAGGACTTGCGGCGATGGTCATTGATATATTTAGCGGTGAGGTGCCTCAGACTTTTGAAGGGCTTGAGAGTTTGCCCGGTGTCGGGCACAAAACGGCGAGTGTGGTGATGGCCCAGGCATTCGGTATTCCGGCATTTCCCGTGGATACTCACATCCATCGTTTGGCGCAGCGTTGGGGGCTCTCCAGTGGAAAAAATGTGGTGCAAACCGAGATGGATCTTAAAAGAGTCTTTCCGGAGTGCGATTGGAATGATTTGCATTTGCAAATCATCTTTTATGGGCGCGAGCACTGCACAGCGCGCGGCTGTGACGGAACTCGATGTCCGTTGTGTCGGGAACTGTACCCTCGAAGGCGAAAACCGGTTGTCTGGAAGAAACCGTGACGACCGCACCGGTAGGGAATCACTCCCGGAAGGAACCAACATCGATGTTGGGGCAAGTTTCTGGTCAATGCGATTGGGGATTCTTGTCAATTTTTGAGGACATGATCGCAGTGCAACATTGTGCTGGATCTTCGATCCGACGACTCAGGAATCGGGTTGATTGCTTAGCACGAGATTGTCCCGATGGACCACGTTCTCATAGGGGCGGTGTCCGAGGATTTCTGAGATGTTTTCGCTGGGCTGCCTGAGGATCTGATCAACTTCGCTCGATGGGTAGTTGATCAGTCCGCGAGCGATTTCTTTTCCCATCGCATTGCAAATGGAGACAACGCTTCCTTGCTCATAAGAACCATTGCTCTGCGTGATACCGATCGAAAGTAAACTTCGGCCATGTTTGCAGACAGCGTCTACCGCGCCGTCGTCGAGAATCAGGTTGCCAGCAACATGAGCGGCACTGTTGATCCAGCGTCTTCGTCCCCGGATTGATTTTTCCGGAGGTAAAAACAATGTTCCGATGGGCGTGTTGGAAAAGATTTTGTCCAGAACCCGATCATCTCGACCCGGTGCAATGATCATGGTTTGGCCATGCGAGGTTGCCACTTGAGCTGCTTCAAGCTTGCTGGACATTCCACCCTTGCTGTGATGGTTCTGTTGGTCCTTGGCGAGGGCAAGAATGGATTCATCGATTGTTCTGACCAAATCAATTCGTTTGCTGTCGGCATGATCTGGCGGTCCATCGTAGAGACCGTCAATGTCTGACAGGATGATCAAAATCGCTTCGGGCAGCAGACCAGCGACTTGTGCAGCCAGGCGATCATTGTCACCAAAAGTTGTCATGAGCTCAGAAACGGCAACAGAATCATTTTCATTAACAATGGCAATTGAGTTGTAGGCGTGGATCTGGATAAGGGCATTGCGGACGTTCAGGTACGCGCTTCGCCGCCGCAGATCCTCTGCGGTCAACAAAACTTGGGATGCGTGCCGACCCATGTTGGACAAAGACGATTCGTAAGCCTGCATCAGATCTGTTTGCCCGATGGCTGCGACAGCCTGCAATTGTGCCAAACCGCTGGGACGTCGTTCCAGACCCAGTTTGCCCATCCCGGCACCCACTGCTCCGCTGCTCACCATGACTGTTTGACGGCCTGTATCGGCGATGCGGCAGAGTTGTGCTGCCAGCAGGTCAATCCGGTGCCGGTCCAATTTTCCATCGGGGGTCGTGATCACACGTGTACCCACTTTGACGACCACGCTGCGGGCGGTTTCAATCGCGGCAAGCCGCAGTGCCTGTGTTGTGGGTGTGTCCATGGATCAATTGGGGGGAAATGATTTTTCCGGAGTTTTTTATGATTTTACCGTCCGTTGCGAGCAAAATGGATCACCAGCAACGGTTCCATTGTCATGGGGAATCGACGAGGTTGGAAGCCCGCTGTACTTTGGGGTCTATGGACGGCGTACCATTCCAGTTTTTGGTGCCCCGGAAGTTTCAATGATTTGCTCGAATTTTTGAGAGATGTTTTGCAACGTGGGCAAAATTACGCTTGTGTAACCTGCTTGGAGCAAGAAGTACCTTTGGCGAGGTATTTTGGAATTTCGAGTGTCAACTATTTTCGACAATTTCTAGAGAGTTCAGATGTGTGGCATCGTTGGGATAGTTGCTAGAGAAGATGTTAAGCATAGGCTTTACGATGCGCTTGCCGTGCTACAACATCGCGGCCAAGATGCGGCGGGGATGATGACCTGCTCCAAGGATCGGGTTCTGTTGCGTAAGTCGAATGGAATGGTGTGTGATGTTTTTCAACAGCAGCACATGAATCGCCTTGTAGGCCCAATGGGTATTGGGCATGTGCGATATCCCACAGCAGGGTGCAGTAGTTCCGCAGAGTCACAACCTTTTTATGTGAATTCGCCCTATGGGATCGCTCTCTCCCACAATGGAAATCTTACGAATGCGGGTGAGTTAGAAGAAGAGCTTTATCGAGCAGATCTGCGTCACATCAATACTTTTAGTGACAGCGAGGTACTCCTGAATGTATTTGCTCATGAATTACAAAAGATTGGCGAACAAAAACTCACACCTGAAGTTGTTTTTAAAGCAGTAAGTAATGTCCATCGACGGTGTAGAGGGGCGTACGCAGTGGTTGCCATGATTACTGGATACGGCATCGTCGGTTTCCGGGATCCACATGGAATTCGGCCCTTGGTTTTCGGGTCGCAAAAGAATGAAGAGGGCGGTTTGGATTATATGATCGCCTCTGAGTCTGTTGCTCTGGTGACTCAGGATTTTCAGTTAGAACGCGATGTTGCTCCTGGTGAGGCCGTTTTCATTGATCTTGAGAACAATTGTCATATCCAGCAGTGTGCGACTGAACCAAAACTCTCGCCATGCATTTTTGAACATGTTTATCTTGCTCGTCCTGACTCAATTGTTGATGACGTTTCGGTTTACAAAGCTCGACTCAGGATGGGTGCAAAGTTAGCGGAGAAAATCAAGAGCCTCCGTCCCGACCATGACATTGATGTCGTGATGCCCATTCCCGATTCAGGGCGGACTGCAGCCATGTCGCTTGCCGAGACTTTGGACTTGCCTTACCGCGAAGGATTTATCAAAAACCGGTATATCGGTAGGACTTTCATCATGCCTGGGCAGGCGATCCGCAAGAAAAGTGTGCGGCAAAAGTTGAACCCGGTATCACTTGAGTTCAAGGGAAAGGTAGTTTGTTTGGTGGATGATTCCATCGTACGAGGTACTACTTGTTCGCAGATTATTCAGATGGCAAGAGATGCTGGTGCGAGGAAAGTTTATTTTTGCTCAGCCGCACCGGCGGTCAGATACCCAAATGTTTACGGGATCGACATGCCAACGTCCGAAGAGTTAGTTGCATATAACCGGACTGAAGAAGAGATCGCTAAGATTATCAAAGCAGATTGGCTTGTCTACCAAGACCTCGAAGACCTGATTGAGTGTTCGCGGGTTGGTAATCCCTCAATTGAACAATTTGAGTGCTCAGTCTTCGACGGGAAATATGTAACGGGTGATATAGACGATGTCTATATTTCCAAGATTTCCTGCGAACGCAATGATGCAGCAAAGCAGGTCGCAGATTCTTCTTTCAGGAGTGAAGCTACCCTGGTGAATGTGCACAATGATACTGAGTGAAATTGTTGACTAGGGCTTTTCTGCCGCTTGTCGAGGGGCATTGATGGCCGTGGCTTGGGTTCTTCAGTATTCACTTTTCGGGGTGAGCATCGTTAGGTAGAGCATCGTTAGGTAGAGCATCGTTAGGTTGAGCGTCGTTAGGTTGAGCGTCAACTTTTCTTGTTGTCGGAGCCAGGTTGCTCCATGTTCTTCGTGATGGCGAGGCCTGCAGCCAGTAGTGGCGAAAGTGGATCCCCGTGGGGCTGTTGCTTGGACTCGTCGATCGAGGCAGCTAGCGCAGCGAGAAACATTTGTTCGGCGATGGATTCTGCTGTAGTTCGATTGCATTGGTCTGCTGAGAAGTGAAGGGACCAACTGCGACGGCTCATTGTGTCATGTGAGGCGACATGGATTTGGTAATCAGGGATGCTTGTTTTGGCATCTTGCTGGCTGGCATTTTCCCGGTTGTCATGGCCCATTGGGTGAGTCGGTAACGCAGCACTCAATGAAATCCCCAGCGAAATCCCCAGCGAATGTGCTTGCGTGTCAGTCTGCTTCTGGGCGCGAGCATGAGCGGCCCTCGCAAGTGCGTGGGCGGTGCTTGCTGAGGCATAGGAATCGGTTGGCTTGAAGCCAAGATATTGTTGAGTTGCAACTCTGGAATAGGGGACGTTCGCCTCGACAAAGTTGCGAGAGGCACCGACGCGTCCAAAACAAAGCGGTATGACGCCTGTCCCCCCCCCGGTGACTACCATGGCGATATTGATGTTTGTGGCGGTCAGGGCCTGAAGGATACCATCCCACTGTTTTGGCGATCTATGGAATTCAATCATATCATGTGATACAAACGAGGCTCATTGACATTTTTTACTGGTGCAACCGTGTTGTATTAGTCCAACTGTAATATTTGATATCAATTTGCGAGATATGTGCTTTTATGATTACAGGATTTCGTGTGATAGTTTTTGTTGTGGGCCTGTGGATGTGTGCCGTTGGTTCGAGTGGGCTGGCGGCATCTCCTGAAATGGTGTCGACCAAGCTGAAAGATTTTGAGTTGACGGATTTCCGTGGTCGCAACTGGACGTTGAAGGATTTTCCACAGGATTCATTTTTGGTCGTTGCATTTCTTGGTACAGAATGCCCATTAGCTCAATTTTATGCCACCCGCCTCAATAGTTTGGCTGATAAATACAGCACAGAATCGGTGCGTGTGATGGGCGTGATGAGCAATCGACAAGATTCGCTTGAAGAGATTGCTGCTTTCGCGCGACGACGTGATTTGAGCTATCCGGTGGTCAAAGATCCTGCGAATCGTTTTGCCGATCAGGTGGGCGCGGAGCGGACACCAGAGGTATTCGTTTACGATTCTGAACGGAATCTTCGTTATCGTGGACGTATTGATGACGAACGTGGTGTTGCTCATCAGGGGCTTGCGCCGCGCCGTCGCGACCTTCGATTGGCGATCGACGAATTATTAGCTGGCCGCAAGGTAACCGTTCCGATAACCGAAGCTTCGGGGTGCATCATTAGTCGGACCAAGGACTTTGCAACCGAAAGTGATATCACGTACGGTACGCACATTGCAAAAATATTGAGAAAGAACTGTGTCGGTTGCCATCGGGAGAATGAGTTGGCTCCATTTTCAATCACCGATGGTGAAGAGGCATCGTCTTGGGCTGACATGATTGTTGAAGTCATTCGTGAAGATCGCATGCCGCCTTGGCATGCCGATGATAAGCACGAAAAATTCGCCAATGAGCGGTCGTTAACTGAGGAAGAGAAACTGCTCATTTATAAGTGGGCGGAGGCGGGAGGACCGGTCGGCCCGAAGCCAGACTTGCCCCCTCTTCCCGCCAAGCCAGTTGGGTGGCAACTGCCGAAGGAGCCTGATCTGGTTTTGCCAGTGACTTTCACTCCTGTCACAGTACCTGCTGAGGGTGGATCGCGTGGCTTGCGTTACGAGTGGTACATGCAAACTCCAGGATTCACGGAGGACAAATGGGTGACAGCTGCTGAATTGCGGCCCGGAAATCGTGAAATCGTGCACCACATCCTTGCCTTCGCAGTCAAGCCAGGACAGGAACGTGCTACGCTCGGGCGAGCCGACGTTTCGTACTTGTTTGGTTATGTTCCCGGAGCACGAGTTGAAGAGTTGCCACCCGGTCATGCAAAGAAAATTCCAGCGGGTCACAATATTTATTTTCAGGTTCACTACACTCCAAATGGGGTTCCGCAAAAAGTTCAGAGTCACATGGGTTTAGTCTTTGCTGATCCAGCGGATGTGACGCACGAGATAAGAACCAGTAGTGCAAGGGAAAGGCGATTCCGGATCCCCGGTGGTAAACGACTTGGTAAAAAAGAAGGGCCTTCAGACTTTCCAATACAAGCAGTAAGTAGTCCATTACCAGCAAATGCCACTCTTCTTGCATTCAGCCCGCACATGCACCTCAGGGGTAAATCATTCAATTACGAATTACTGGCACCCGGAAGCGAGCCACGTATGCTTTTGAATGTTCCAGCGTATGATTTCAATTGGCAGAATACATACGTTTTGGAGGAGCCCATTGAGTTACCAGCTGGCAGTAGGCTTCGCTGCAAAGCGGTTTATGACAATAGCTTGAGTAATCTAAGCAACCCTAACCCCTTGGTAGATGTGTATTTTGGTGAACAAACCTGGGATGAGATGATGATTGGTTTCTTCCACTACTCTCTCCCGGTAAACCTCGCGAAAAACACGGATACCAATTAGTCAGCAAGGCTGTGTTTTGTCATGCGTGTGGGGGTCGTCCTTGTGGAGAATGTATTATTTTTTCTTCTGTTGGGTCGCTCCCCGCTTCATGGCTTCTCCAAGAGGAATATTCCCTTCACCGTAGAGCGGTGAGTCGGAACCGGCGCTGCCGACAACGGGATCGGCATTGTGGGTGGGTAGCCAATCATTCATTCGATTGGCCACTTGGCGGGCCTCGTTCGAAGCATTTTGACCTGTCAGCAGATTCTTCCATTCGTTCGGATCATCCCGATGGTCGTAGAGTTCTTCGCTTCCATCGGCATAGCGGGTGTAACGGTATCGATTGCCTCGCAACGAATGGTTATTGGGTCCGAATGTGCAAATGGCTGGACGATTCCATGGGGACTTGGGTTTCTCCAGCAGCGGTTTGAGACTCTTGCCTTGTAGATCAGTACGTTGGGGTAGATGAGCCAGATCCAGCAGCGTTGGGAATACATCGATCAGTCCTACTGGGCGTGAGCATTTCTGGTTGGCAACGATTCCAGGACCCGCAAAAATCAGCGGAACCCGTGTGGTTTCTTCCCACAGCGTTCGTTTGGCCCAACGCAGTTTTTCACCGAGGTGAAAGCCATGATCGCTCCACAGAACAATGATGGTATTTTCTGCTGCACCACTCTGTTGAAGACTGTTGATCAACATGCCTACCATTTCGTCAACGAAACTATTGGCTGCCAGATAGGCCTGAACCGCATGTTTCCATTCACCACTTTCTACCATCCAGTCGTGGCGAGGAGCCGTGGGATTCAAAGTCAATTGCTTTGAAATCTCAGGAAGGTCTTCGCGATCAACGGAGATCGTCTCAGGCAGTTCCAGTGTGTCGAGCGGATAAAGATCAAACCAGCGTTTTGATGCATAGATCGGAACGTGAGGCAGACTGAATCCAACAGCGAGGAAAAAGGGTTGTTTGCGTGCGGCCAACTTTGGCAACTCCGAGGCAGCCCATGCAGCTGTCTGGTAGTCACGCTGCTGTTCATCGGGCACATCAACTTGCCCCCAGTCCCAGAGTGGATGCGTATTTGCGAGTGTGTATCTGAGTTTTTCAGGCCCGCGCCTCCAACCCTTGGCTTTTTCAACATGATCGAAGGACACGGTATCAACTTTTCCGTGAAAGATTTTGCCTCGGGTGGAGAGATAGTAATCGTGTTCACGGAATGTCTGAAACAGCGTGCGATCACTGCGAGTTGGATCGACCGTTCGGAAGTTCGGCCCCAGAAAATACATGCCTGTGGTCGACGGCAATTTGCCTAAGAACATGCTGACGCGGGAGGGATTGCAAATGGGTGCCTGACAGTGAGCATTGGAAAACAGCACGCCCTGTTTCGCTAGTTGGTCGATGTGAGGTGTTTGGACTTGTGGATGTCCACCGTAACAGCCCAGCCAGTCGTTCAGGTCATCTATCGAGATGAATAGAACATTCGGTTTGGTGGTTTCTGCTTGGACAGAAGGGAGGGTAGCAAGAATACAGGTGAGAGTGAAAAAGGCAGATCTCATGACTTTCATATGATTGGAGGACATGGAGGAATTGATAGATGTTACTCTGTTAACCAACGTGGTCCCAGCAGTTTGAGTGATATCGGCTGTTTGCGATTGAGGTTGTAGCGGATTTGTGCGCAGGGCATCCGATGTGTGTGTCAGGGACGGGTGCGATAGGGAACTCTCATGGCCAGATAGGCCCAAAAGTGAGTATCGATCATGCAAGTGGTGATGGCGTTTGATCAGGGAACGACCAGTTCCCGTGCAATTCTCTTCGATCATGATGGTTCAATCGTCGGTGTTGCACAGCGAGAATTTGAGCAGCATTATCCCCACTCGGGTTGGGTTGAGCATGACGCCAATGAAATTTGGCAGACTCAGTTGGCAGTGGGACGTGAAGTGCTTGCTACCACGGGGGTCTCTGCCGATGACATTGTCGCCATTGGAATCACCAACCAGAGAGAGACAACTGTTGTTTGGGACCGTGCCACTGGGCAGCCGATCGCGAATGCCATTGTTTGGCAGGATCGTCGCACAGCTTCGTATTGCGACAAACTGCGTGAGGCGGGGCACACCGAACAGGTGCAGGCCAAGACTGGGTTGGTGATAGATGCTTATTTTTGTGCGACCAAGATCCGCTGGATTCTTGATAATGTGCCTGATGCCAAGGGCAGGGCAGAGCGGGGTGAATTGGCATTCGGAACCATTGATAGTTGGTTGCTCTGGAATCTGACTGGTGGACGAGTTCACGCGACTGATGTGACGAACGCTTCACGAACCATGCTGCTGAACATCGAAAACTGCCAGTGGGATGATGATCTGCTGGAATTGTTTGGGATTCCGAGCTCAATGTTGCCCGACGTTTTACCCTCGAGCCATTTATATGGTGAGTCGGATGCTGAATTGTTGGGCGCTGCGGTCAAGTTGGGTGGTGCTGCTGGAGATCAACAGTCCGCACTATTTGGTCAAAACTGTACAGAGAATGGGATGGCCAAGAATACTTATGGGACCGGCTGTTTCATGTTGATGAATGTCGGGGATGCGCCCGTGGCGTCAAAGTGCAAGTTGCTTACTACCGTGGCGTGTGGATTGGATCAGGGGAATCAGTACGCCTTGGAGGGAAGTGTTTTTATTGCGGGCGCCGCCATTCAATGGTTGCGCGATGGCGTGCAGATGATTGACTCGGCACCCGAGGTTGAGACTTTGGCGGCAAGTGTGCCTGATAGTGACGGGGTGTACATGGTTCCCGCTTTTGCAGGACTGGGGGCACCTCACTGGGATTCGTATGCACGGGGTGTGATTGTCGGAATCACCCGTGGTACAACGCGTGCTCATATAGCCAGAGCAGCGCTGGAGGGAATCGCATTCCAGGTGGCTGATGTGCTGGATGCGATGAAAAAGGACTCCGGAATGCCAATGAAGGAATTACGGGTTGATGGTGGCGCCTCGGCGAACGATCTGTTGATGCAGTTTCAATCCGACATTTCCCAAGTTCCTGTGGTGCGGCCCAAGGTTATTGAGACAACAGCTCTCGGGGCAGCATTTTTGGCAGGCTTGGCGGTTGGCTTTTGGACTAGCACCAAGGACATCGCAGGTGTCTGGCAAACCGACCGGGTGTTTGAACCGAATATGTCGATTGAAGAAGTGACTCATCGCCGCAGTCGCTGGCAAGATGCGTTGGGGCGAGCAGGTCAGTGGGAATCTGCCTCGTGAGCCAGCCAGGGATGAGTCGCGAGGATGCCTTGAAACGCTTTCATGACCATCAGGATGCGTGGGATTTGGTCGTGATTGGTGGTGGAGCCACCGGTGTGGCGATCGCCATGGATGCCGCGATTCGTGGGCTGAGTGTTGTTCTGGTGGAGCAATCGGATTTCGGTAAGGGGACTTCGAGTCGCAGTACCAAGCTGGTTCACGGTGGAGTCCGTTACCTGCAACAGGGAAATATCACACTTGTCCGTGATGCACTGCGGGAGCGTACTTTGCTGAGAGCCAATGCACCCCATCTGGTTCACGATTTGTCCTTTGTGATTCCCTGTCGAAGTTGGTGGCAGCGTTTCTTCTATGGAGTGGGTTTGAAGGTCTATGACTTCCTTGCGGTGGGCAACAGTTTTGGCAGGTCTAGCAACTTGTCGGTGCCTGACACGATGCGAGCGGTCCCAGGCCTTAGTAGGAATCGGATCAAGGGCGGAGTGTTGTATCACGATGGCCAATTTGATGATGCTCGTTTATTGATCAGCATGGTGCGAACAGGCCATGATGCGGGGGCTTGTTTGCTGAATTACATGCGAGTGACAAGTTTGATTCGCAACCAGAACGAACGAATTACCGGAGTCTCAGTTTGTGATGCCGAGTCGGGAGAGGAATTCAGCATCCAAGGTCGTGCTGTGATCAATGCGGCCGGACCATTCAGTGATGCAATTCGCTCAATGGATGATAAGAATCAGGACACGATGATTTCCCCAAGCCAGGGGGTCCATCTGGTTCTGCCCCGTGAGTTATTTCCCGGTGATACAGCGATCATCGTGCCAAAGACCTCGGACGGCAGAGTGATCTTCGTCATTCCCTGGCATGAGCGTGCGATCGTAGGGACAACAGACACTCCGATCGCTGAGGCTTCACTTGAACCCAAACCACAGCAGGAGGAAGTCCAGTTTCTGCTCGCAACAGTCGCTGATTACCTTGAGCGTGCTCCCAAGCCTGAAGACGTGCTTGGGTATTTCACCGGTGTACGACCGTTGGTCAAGGGTGATAAGTCGGCGCGAACAGCCTCTCTTTCCCGTGATCATGTCATTCGCGTATCGAAGGCTGGTTTGATCACGATTGCAGGCGGCAAGTGGACAACGGTACGAAAGATGGCCGAGGATTGCGTGGACAAAGTGGTCCAATTACACCAAATGGCGGCGCTGCCCTGCGGCACAAAAAATTACAGGTTGCATGGTGCATCGGATCAAGTGATGGTGGCCGATGAACGCGCTGTCTATGGAACCGATCTCGTCCATCTACAGCAACTGGAGCAGCAGCAACCAGTATTTGCCAAACCAATCTCAGCCGCCTTTGGGATCACTGCTGCGCAAGTGATCTGGGCTGTGAGACAGGAAATGGCGCGAACTGTAGAGGATGTACTCGCTCGGCGGACGCGTGCCTTGTTCCTTGATGCTCGAGCTGCCGTTGCCATGGCACCGGAGGTAGCGGCACTACTGGCTGAGGAATTGGGGCATGACGCCGGGTGGTGTCAAACGCAAGTGGCAGAATTCAAAGAGGTTGCAAAAAACTATCTTCCGGCGTCTTGATTTGACGCCTGGTACCCAAACCAAATTTCATCGAGGCAAAAATGAGTCCCTACGTCGCCGAGTTTATCGGAACCATGCTGCTAATCCTGTTCGGCAATGGAGTCGTTGCCAATGTGCTTTTGAAGCGTACCAACGGCAACGACGCCGGCTGGATCGTGATATCGGCGGGTTGGGGTGTGGCAGTGTATGTGGGTGCATTTTGTAGCAACGCGTACAGCGGCGCTCAACTCAATCCCGCGGTGACCGTTGCAACGATGCTCAATGGTGATTTGTCTTATCAAGAGGGTGTCGTTTACATTCTGGCTCAGTTTCTTGGGGCCATGCTCGGCGCGTTGCTTGTTTTTCTGTTTTACAGGGAACACTTCGAGGTCACGCAGGACCCGGATGCAAAGTTGGCATGTTTTTCAACAGCACCCAATATTCGAAAATTGGGACAGGCGTTCTTTTGCGAGATGATTGGAACCTTTGCATTGATTCTGCCCATCTTTTTGATTGCTGCACCCTCTCTGGTTCATGGAAATGCACCGGCAGAATCTGATCCCACCTTGGGATTGGGATCTCTTGGGCTACTTCCAGTGGGTTTGTTGGTGTTCGGAATAGGTATGTCATTGGGAGGCACGACGGGGTACGCCATCAATCCCGCGCGAGATCTCGGCCCACGTTTAGTCCATGCTCTATTACCAATCCGTGGCAAGCGTGATAGCGATTGGAGTTACGCTTGGGTACCGGTAGCAGGACCGATCGCCGGGGCGGTTCTCGCCACCGTAGTCTTCTGGCTTGTTTCGCTGTCAAACGCAGGCTGATGATCTCTCTGGTAAGGAGCTTCAGCATGTTGAAAACGTGTCGATGATGTTGGCTGCCGAGGAGCGGCGTCTGCAGCCTCGCTTTCAGGCTGCAGACGTCTCCGTTGTCGGTTCCGGGTGACTACTTCACGGTGATTGGCAGGCTTTCGGAGTGACTATTGAATTCCGGTGCGTACATGGATTGGATTTCTGCTACGCCTGTTTGATATTTGCCTCGCAGTTGGACACGTGTCGAATACTCAAAGACATAGGTCCCCTTGGGTAGGTAGTCAATGAAGAAGTGACTGGCTGTGTCGCGGGTCGACTCGTAATAGGCGAGTCCATCTTGAAACTTGTAGCGAGACAGCACATTCACGGGTTCGGTCCCACTGCCGCGGTAATCTTTGAGGTGGATGTATTCCATATCCCGGTCGGTCTTTAGAACGACACGGACGACTAATTCATCACCGACATTAACTGGGCCTGTGACCGGTTCGAGCGTTGGGCCACTGGGCGTGTTCTTCTTGATGAATAGCTGTTTTGTCAGCTTCAGGGGAGTGCCTTCGTAGGCGGTTACTTTGGACATATCCTCCATGTATTGCCAGTGAACACTTCCCCAGGCAACGCCTTTGTCGATTTTCTTGACAACGATATTGCCTTGATCGGGTTTCACATCCGAACCGACAACTCGTGCTTCGTAGAATCCTGTTCCCGCCTCGATGTCTTTTGGCTTGATCGGTTCACCTGCCAGCGCAATCTGCACGATTTCGTTGGAGGCAATTAGATCGCTACCACGTAGCAGCAGCGAGTAGACCGCATCGGCAGTCGCCTTGGTGGTTTTCCAGTCTTGAGTCTGCTTCTGTTTCAACATCCAGACTTTGCAGTCCTCGACTGATTTCTGGTCATTCATTACCTCATCAAAAGCCTCAATCATCATGGCTTGAGTTTCAATCGGGGCGCGGTACCACCACCATGAAAGATCCGTGTCACGCCAAAACATCCCCATTTCATCATCTGTCACCGAATGTTCCTTGATCGATGCCATGATCGCTTTGGCCGTTTCCAGTTCATCAACACGTTTGAGTGCGATGGCGAGATGGGCCTGAGATTGGCGATAACCAAGTTTCAGCCAATGTTGTTTGGCCTGCGAGATCCAGTATTTGAAGGCGACCTTATGTTGCGGAGCGATTGCTTGATCTTTCAGAAAGAAGCTTCGACCGTAAAGATACAGTGCAATGGTAGAACTCAGATGATTCTTATCGCGATGTTCAGGTTTGATGTTGTTGTATCGCTTTGTCGCCCAATCATCGAGATGTTTGAGTGATTTGACTGCCGCCGAAACATCCACATCAACACCAAGATGCCGCATGCGTCCAAAGCCAGTGGTGATGTAGAGAGTGATGTAGCTGTTCGACCGGCCACCTGCAAACCAGGGCCACGAACCATCTTGCAGTTGCATTTCGGCAACTTTTCGGAGTGCTCTTCCCGTCTCACTGTTGAGCCGATTGTCATCGAATAGGATCCCAACATTCCGACGTGCCTGGCTCTCACTTTGTGCCTGTCGAAACCATGGGGTTTCTTCAATCATCAAAGATTTGAGGTCTTCGTTTTGCTCTAACGGGCTATCGAGGGCAGGGGTTGCTCGCCACTGCTCGAAGACGCGGTGAATCTTAGGATCACTGTTTGCAATGTGTCGGGCCAATGCGTTGGCATACAGTCGGTTGAAAGTCTGTTCGCTGCACTCGTGTGGATATTCCATCAGGTAGGGTAGTGCCATGACGGCATACCACGATGGATTTGAAGTCATTTGCACAGTCAACGACTGGTGCTTCAGAGATTTTGATTGCCCCGATTGCAGTAGTTTCTCAAATGAGAATGCTTCGGTAGCAGGACCGCGAATGGGTAACGGCAGCGACTCGGTCACAAGAATACGTCTTGAGAGGACAGGCAGGTAACCGATCTCGCCATCATCCAGCTTTCCTGTCGACGCAACCGCTTTGTAGGTCAGGAAGCCGAGGTCATCAGGGATCTTCAATCGCCATGAGTATGTTTTTGATTCACCAGCGGCGACTTCAAATTGCTGTTTTGGCATTGAATTGCCAATTTTTGAATCAACCTCGGCATCGGTTCGTGCATCAGCAAATGTCAATTGAACCGTGCCAGACTGCTGTGTCGGTGATTGATTACTGACTTTAACAGTGAACTCCACCTCATCGCCTTCGCGGAGGAATCTTGGTGGGTTGGGCTGAACCATCAAGTCCTTGGCGGTGACCGTTGTTCCGGTCAGAAAACCGGATCGCAATTCCTGATCATGGGCGAAGCCCATGAAACGCCATTCTGTAAGTGCTTCAGGCATTGTGAATTCAATTCGGACTACTCCGTCTTCATTTGAAACAAGATCCGGATAGAAGAACGCAGTTTCATTGAGGTTTTTACGAATAGAGACGGTGTCGAGTTCCACACCCTTTTCAGCAGCCTGGCTGTCAGCTTGTAGAGAAATTGCCAGCTTATCAGATTCTGCAAAACCGCCCATGGTCATTCCCTTTGCCATTGGGGCGGAAGCATTCATTGCAGCAGCCGGTGCGGACTCCATGAACGCGCTGTCGGTGGCCATGCCGCCTCCACCGCGACCTTCAAGCA
Source organism: Planctomycetaceae bacterium (assembly GCA_002862205.1). GTDB lineage: Bacteria > Planctomycetota > Planctomycetia > Pirellulales > Pirellulaceae > Rubripirellula. Next base: position 53,393 of record PKCN01000314.1, read on the forward strand.
TCCTGCGGCCACGCGGTCGCATGGTTAGGCTTTGGGTGATGCGTGATGGTAAATGGCGGTAAGTCAGGGTTGCATTGCGATAAGCACCAGTCCCATAGTATGCCAACTTTTCCAGATTCTTCTGCTGATTCTGGAAGTATGTGCTCGAGGAAAGCGTGTTCCGGCGAAATCCGTTGATTGCCGATGGCCATGCGTGTGGCCGATAGGCATCAAGTGAAGCGTCGTACATGGTCGCTACCAATTCAGCAACACGCTTCTCGGCATCAACACCGGTGATGATGGCAGTCCACTTTTCTTGTGCACCCGGTTTCAATTTCGACACCATGTGTTCCCATTTCACCAGCAACTGCTTGTTCGTCCATGGAACATTCACAAACTGGGTGTTCACGTAGGATCGGTTTTCACGCACCATGGTGGTGCGCACGTGGAAGCCGCCTCGCATGGATGCATCAACTTGTTGCTTGATGATCTTCTGGGTCCGTTTTGGCTTGGTCCAATAATTCTGCAGAAGCTTTCCGTTGTGGATCACTTCGACATAGGCAAGACCGCTGTCATAACCCGTTCCCCATAACGCTTGATATTCGTTACCGGGTTCGATTGTTTGGGTGGGTGCCGTGAATAGATTCGGAATCTTGAGATTGAGTTTTTTTGCCTTGGGATCAAGAACCTGCAATGGTAACTCGGCTGTGACGGGCGCTCCGAAACGATCCTGCGTCTTCAGTTTTACCCGATACATGCCAGCAGCAAGTTTCGTGTCCAATTGAATGGTGCCGTCAGCAGCGGTGGTGAATGCAATTGTTTTCAGCTTTTCACCCACCGGCCACGAATCGGGGTTCGAGGAATCTGGCTTGGGCTCACTCATGGGCCGGTAATAGTAGCGACCTGACAAAGAGGCTCGAGTCACTTTCTTCGGCTGCACCACCTGATAAATCTCAAGGTTTCCCTTCGCGGATTGGGCAGTGCCATCAAGTGTTGTTGTTTTGACGGTGAGTTGAATGGGGTCGCTGGTGGTCAACCATTGAGGGGCGGTGATAGACGCGGTTAATGCGGTGTAACCCACATTGACGCTGGTGCTCCCAGAGCGAGTTTCGCCGGTCGTGTCCGTGACATCAGCGTAGATTGTGTAGCTGAATGTCGGCTCGGACTCCTTCGGAACCTGTAGATCCGGGGTGGCTTTGAAGGTGACGTTGAATTTGCCATTGGCACTGGTGGTTGAGGTTCCATGTGCAATTTCCTGACTGCCACCCTGTTGCGGTGGCATCCACCAGCAGCGGCTGAACCACCACACGGGATAACGTACATTTCGAACGACTCGCCATGTAACTTTTGCGTCGTTAATCGCGGCTCCAGTGTAAGCACTGGCATTACCTTGGATTTCAACCTTGGCATTTAGCTTTGCAGCTATTTCAGGGGCATCAAGTTTGACTTTGAATTTCGGACGTTTGTATTCTTCGACGCTGACCGAAGTAGCGCCGGAAGGTCCACCTTCAACTCGCAGAGTCATGTTTCCCATGAGCCGATCACGGGGGGCAGTCACGCTGCCATTGAAACTGCCATAATCATTGGTTCGATGTTCTTTACGTTCGATCAGTTTTCCGTTGCGGTCCGTGAACATGAGTGTGATGTCGCGATTTCCGATACTGTGGTAGTCGTTAGTGCCGGTATTCAGCGACATGCAGACTCCCTTGTATTGGATGGTCTGGCCGGGACGATAAATTGACCGGTCTGTGAACATCATTGTTCGCTCTTTCTTCTTGCTCCGTCGGTTGATGTAAGAACTGACAGGACTTGCTGCTGAGAGGGATTGATCTTCGTGCTGTGCTAACAGCATGATCTGCTGACGATCAGGCACTGTCATTTTGAATAGGCCATCTGCGTCAGTTGTTGCATCAGGCAGCGGTACATAAGTGTTGCGATCTCTCCGCCACGCTTTGATGGTTGCTTCGCCAATGGGCTTGCCAGATTCAGCTTCTAGTACGAATCCATCGATATATCCTTCACTTGAGCTGACGCGGGTCACGAGAGCGAGATTGCTTTCCCATACCTCGCAGAAGGAAATTTGATTGTTGGGTTTGCTGAATTCCTTGTTGCCGCTCGCGATCAGGTAGTAAGAACCACTGGCGACATCCTCCGGTGCCATGATTCTCTCGACACGTTTTTTGTAATCTGCGGTTGCAGGTAAATCGGCAGACCAGACAAGAACCGGTTCGGTAGAAAGCAGCGATTTCCTTGAGTTGGCATCAAGTTGTTCAGGATTCCAGCGTGCTGATTTGATGTAGTCATCAAAACGGTAGGGCACAAGGCGGAAATGGATCTTGGCGATGTTTCGGTAATGGACGTCAATCGTGGGTCGGGGATTGTTCCAAACTCGTTCTGTGGTTACTCGAACTTCTCTCGCTTCGATCGTTTGAATCAAGTTGTAGCAACGTCGCCCGCCCACTGATTGAGGGAAGCGATTTTGTCCGGTACTTGCAACCTCATGCGCTTTAACCGCGTCACCACTGCCTTGGTTGTAGATGGCTGTGGCCAAATCGTTTAGCGCACGAGTCGAGATCACACTGTTGGCGTGTTCATCTGCAAAGCGGACCAGAGCAGCTTTGTAACGTGAGGTTTTTTCTTCACCAAACGCTTTGTTGTTACCGAAACGCAGTCGAGCAAGATCATTGTCGAGAAAGGCGGATTGATCAGCATCAGTTTCATGGAATGCCATCAATCGCTGGTAGAGTTTGATGGCATTTAGCGTTAGTGACGATTCGTCATCGGTTTTCGGTTGCCACCGGATGAAGTCTTCCGCTGAGCCAAAGATGGGACTCTCAGCTGATAGGTCAAAGGCGTCTTGCTGGCGATTGCCCACTTGTGTCCCAGAGGAATAAAAATCTATCGCGTTGTGTGCCAGGAAATCAAACAGCGTGGGACGGTAAGCATCGGGCGCATTACCCTTTTCAAGGAGTTCATCGTAGCTGGCGATCGGGATTGCTTTGAGCTTTTCAGGTTGAGCGAGCGCCTTGGTGAACTGGGTATCGATTTCATTCAGAATTTGAGTCAGATCCCACGTTGTGATATCCTCCCCTGGCGGAGCATTCATTTGCGTACGGTTCATGAAACGCCACTGATTCTGTTGGAAGTAGTTCCAGAACCAGTTCGCGAGGATTGCATCCATCGCAGGTTGCATTTCAGCGGGGGCTTTCGCAATCGCCTCACGCATTCGTGTGATCTTCTCTTCGGCTTTTCCGCCCTGAATATCGCCCTCGAGCGAAATTTTCATGGCGATGGCTTTGATTGCCTCGTCGTAGTTCTTGTTCTTGGTGGCTTTTTCAATGATGGGGTCCAGTTTTTCGATGGCCGTTTTCGGCAAACCCTTATTCATTGCGTCCTGAATCTGTTTCCAGTCTGCCTCATTGGGCGAGGCTGCGAGCAGAATGGAAACGCCTAAGAGAAGGGCAACAGAGGTGATTACTTTTCTGGAGCGAGTCACGTTCAAAACCTTTGAAGAGAAGCTGTTAGTTCGGGCAACCGTACAAATGCGAGCCTGTGATTTCAGGCTTTCGGTCATGAATACGAGATGATTGAGCGGTTTAGGGTGAAAATCGAGAACGCAAAAACGCGAGTTTGAAGCAATTTGAGGCTTGTATGCGTGTGCTCACTCCACGCGAACCTGATTTAAACGAGTTCGTTGTAGTGTTTGTTAGGAGAAAATTCCCCACTTTGCAAATTTTGGCTTCGATATCGATCAATTGTAATATCAACCCAGCGGCTGGGCTTCCATCCCAGCGGCAAAGGCTCGCTTGACCTGGGGTGACGGGATCAGGGGTGACGGGATCAGCAGACACGCGACATTCAAAATCCGTTACTTCCGGTAGGCACTTGTGGTCGTGACAATGGACCAATCGCCGCATCTAATCCAACAATCATTACTCGCAACCTCTTGTTCCTAAATGT
>PKCN01000315.1 GCA_002862205.1 Planctomycetaceae bacterium
CCCCGGTAATTCTCGACAGCTCGGGTACCCAACTCGGGTACCCAACTCGGGCACCCAGCTTGGGCACCCAGCTTGGGTACCCAGCGTCACGGCTTAGGCGGTGCCAGCGGGGGCATGGGTTCACGTGGAAAGCGTGATCTCACGTTGGCGGTGCGACGCGAGCAATCGAATCCATTTACCGTGAAAATTCTGCCAAATTGTCGCAGATTAGGGCCTCGCCATAAGCATGCGTTTTGAGGGTTTTTTTGGCTGCTCTTGGGCGGATGTTGGTTGCAGTGTGCGACTGGATCAGTGAAGCCGCGTTTGGGGGCAGGAAATCGTTCGCAGGGCCAACAAGTTTACCCCCTGCGAAAACCTTGAAACCTGTCTATCATTAGGACAGAGGGCGACGGGCGACTGGAATGTCGCGATCGCTTGATGTACCCCTAATGGGCGTTTGGGGGATTGTGAACCAGCGGGAGTCCCCGTGTTGGGTTCTTGGCCCCTTGAACGCACCAGTTTCATTCACAACTTTTGAGAGAGAAAAAACGTGTCGCAAGTCGCAACAGACAGGCTTCCTTACAAAGTCAAAGATATCGGCTTGGCCGAGTTCGGTCGTAAAGAGATCGAGCTTGCCGAGAACGAGATGCCAGGACTCATGGCACTTCGGGAAAAATATGGTGAAAGCAAGCCGCTAACCGGTGCTCGCATTGCTGGTTGTTTGCACATGACCATCCAGACGGCAGTTCTCATCGAGACTTTGGTCGAGCTGGGGGCTGAGGTCACATGGAGCAGCTGCAATATCTTCAGCACGCAGGATCATGCTGCTGCTGCGATCGCTGCCGCTGGCGTGCCGGTTTATGCCTGGAAAGGCGAGACAGATGAAGAATTCGATTGGTGCATCGAGCAGACGCTCATGTTCCCGTCGGGTGAGCCTTTGAACATGATTCTTGATGATGGCGGTGATTTGACTGCCATGGTTCACGATCGCTACCCCGAGCTGCTGACAAACATCTATGGGGTCAGCGAAGAAACCACGGCTGGCATCCATCGCTTGGAAGTGTTGAACAAGACGGGGGCACTGCAAGTGCCCGCCATCAACGTCAACGACAGTGCCACAAAAAGCAAGTTCGATAACCTGTACGGATGCCGTGAGTCGCTCGCTGACGGTGTCAAACGGGCGACCGATGTCATGTTGGCCGGAAAGGTCGCTGTGGTCTGCGGTTACGGAGATGTCGGAAAAGGTTGTGCTGCAAGTCTGAAAAGCTATGGCTGCCGGGTGATCGTGACCGAGATTGATCCCATCAACGCATTGCAAGCTGCGATGGAAGGTTTTGAAGTCGTGACGATGGAAGATGCCTGCAAAGAGGGTCGCCTGTTCGTGACGACCACCGGCAATAAAGACATCATCCTTGGCAAGCACATCGAGCAGATGCCGAACGATGCAATCCTTTGTAATATTGGGCACTTTGATACCGAAATCGACGTCGCTTGGCTGGAGCAGCAGGTCGCCGATGGTGCGGTCACCAAAGATGAGATCAAGGCTGCCGATATCGGTGCTGTGGACCGGTATACGTTCAAAGATACCGAGCGTAGCGTGATCATCCTCGCCAAAGGACGCTTGGTAAACTTGGGTTGTGCAACGGGGCATCCAAGCTTTGTGATGAGCACTTCATTCACCAATCAGGTCCTCGCCCAAATGGAGCTGTGGAATAGCCGTAGCAACAACAACTACGCCGTAAAAGTCCATATGTTGCCGAAGAAGTTGGACGAGGAAGTTGCTCGTCTTCACCTCGATCAGCTTGGTGTCAAGCTGACCGTGCTGAGTGATGAGCAGGCTGAGTATCTCGGCATTCCCGTTGAAGGCCCGTACAAGCCAGAGCACTACCGCTACTAGGCTTGGCAAACGCCAACCGACTGCTGAGGCTGTCTGCCGCACGAAGGTGAGGTGGAATCAGAATCAAAGCGATTAGCAAAACCCGGCTACCATCATGGGAGCCGGGTTTTTTCGTGGCAAAATTCTGCGCGTATTCCGGCGCGTTGTGTGGGAACACTTTGCGCCGGCAGGCTTGGGCGACAGCACGCATGAAACTCATGCTCTGTGCTCCACGTTCAAAGCTGATTTACACCACTACTGCGCGCCCCGCGTGATTTGCTCTAACATTTCAGGCCGTCGCAAGTCCCGTAGTAAATCTTGAATCAAAATTGATTGCCCCTCAAAAATGCCACAGACTACCCCGTTTGCCGCACTGCGCTACAATCTTGACCATGTCGGAAATCTCTCGGACGTGATCGCACCGCCGTACGACGTGATCGACCCGCAACTGCAAGATGAACTCTACAAGAGGCACGCAGCGAACGTCATTCGAATCATTCTCAATCGGCAGGAGCCGGGTGATGATGCGGATCAAAAGTACGAGCGAGCGGCCAAGTTTGTGGAGCAATGGAAGAGTGAAGGGGTGTTGATGCGGGAAGAAAAGCCTGCGTACTACGTCTATCACCAGCAGTTTGAGCATGAAGGCAAGTTGATCAACCGGCGAGGATTCATGGGGCGTGTGCGACTGCAACCGTTTGGCGAAGGCAATATTTATCCCCACGAGGAGACTCATCCCAAAGCCAAGGTGGATCGCTTGAAGCTGACCACAGCCACCAAGCAGAACAATAGCCAGATCTTTGGGCTGTATCCGGACGCAACTAACGAGGTCATCACCTTGCTGGACGCTGCGACTGAGGGCGTGACGCCGATTGAGTCGACGGATCATTTGGGCGTCCGGCACATCCTCTGGCCCGTCACGGACGAAGCAGTGGCCGAGCGGGTCAGCGAATTGATGGATGAGCGTCCGATGTTCGTGGCTGACGGCCATCATCGTTACGAGACCGCATGCAATTACCGCGATCAGGTGATTCAGGAGACAGGAGGCATTGCAGAGGATCATCCCGCAAATTTTGTGATGACGATGCTGGTGGGAATGAGTGATCCTGGCATGATCGTGCTTCCCACGCACCGATTGCTACGCGGGACGCCGGGCTTTGATTCTGCCCAGATTCTGGAAAAGCTTGCTGGGACATTCGAATGTGAAGTCATCGAGGGGGGGCTGGACGCTGCTGATCAGACCTGGGCAACCATGGAGGCAGCTGATGATCAGAGTATCATCGGGCTCTACGCAGTGAGCGACCAGAAATGGGTTCTGTGCAAAGCCTCGGAGGGCGCCAAGACGCGGATACACGAGTTGGCTGCCGCCCAGAGCGAAGATTGGCGCGGATTGGGGGTCAGTTTACTGCACCGACTGGTGATCGACGATCTGTTGGGCTGTGAAGGACATCCTAAACCGACTTATGTCCATGAGGTAAGCGAATTGTTGGACGGAATGCGAGGCGAGGGGAGTCAGGCTGAAAGCGATAGCGACGAGCCGTACACCCTGGCAGCGTTGGTGATGCCCGCGAAGCTAGAGCATGTCGAAGCGATCAGCCTGTTGAAAGAACGCATGCCTGCCAAAAGTACCTACTTCTACCCGAAGTTGCTCAGTGGGCTGACATTCAATCCGCTCGATTAATGCCCTGCGTTGGGTGGCGATGCGGTTCTTCCGATCAGGCTTTGGTCGGTTGGGGTCTCAATGAAGGCCCTGCTTCTCGGCGGCCCTGCTTCTCGGCGGCCAGCTTGTCGGCGGCCTGCTTCTTGGCGGCTTAGTCCCGGCGTTGACCATTCAAGCTTGTGCGAACGGGTGTGTTTTGCTGACGTCTCTGGTTCGCCCACCGCTGAACTGCCGGTTGGGCCACGGCTGAACTCCCCCGATGGGCTGCCAGCTAAGTAAGCCTTGCGATTCTGTTGTGCATGTCATTCCCTCCCACCTCTGTTGGGGTGCTCAGGGTGACATGGGGAGGTTTTTTTGTGGCGATGTTGGGAGGTGGATAGCATGGTTTGCCACACTTTTGCGGACTTTCTTGATGTCAAGGTCAGTTTCTTGTGAAACCAGTCTTGTTTCACCGATCAGAATTCTCGTAGTTTCCCGCCATGGAACGACTCGCGGTGAGTCGGTGTTTGTCCGCTTTCACATACGAGAGCAGTCCTCGTGGGAAGGATCCTTTGCGTGGTAAACCAGAAGGGAGGCGTGGGCAAGACAACCACAGCCGTCAATCTTTCTGCTGCCCTCGCCCTGTCTGGTCAGCGGACGCTGCTCTTGGACATGGATCCCCAGTGCAATGCAACCACCTCTTTGGGGCTAGAGCCCACCGAGGGTCATGCGTTGGTGAGTGACGAATCTCTAAACGCTAGCATTGAGGCAACGGGGCGGGAGGGGCTTTCGATGGTCCCAGGCAGTCGAGCGTTCCATGATATTGATAAATTGTCAGAAGGTGGTGACCGGGAATCCGGTCGAGTGCGTCGCCATTTGGATGTGGCGATGCAAGAGTATGAATTCATTTTGATTGATTGTCCGCCCAGTGTGGGGGAGTTGACTCAGACAGCCTTGGCGGCGAGCACGGAGGTGCTCATGCCAATTCAGTGCGAGTATTTTGCAATGGAGGGGCTGACTCAGTTGATTCAAACCATCAAACGCGTGATCATCGCAACTGATGGTCGACTGACTTTCGGCGGGATCTTGTTGACCATGTACGATCCCGCTCTCGAACTGACACGCGAAGTTGACGAGGAAGTACGAGACTTCTTCGGTGACATCGTATTTGATAGCGTCGTGCCACGGGATGTTTCGCTAAGCGAGGCTCCGAGTCATGGCCAAACCGTGTTTGGATACGCGCCCCGTTCACGCGGAGCGTTCGCATATACCCAGCTGTGCATGGAGGTGCTCCAGCGTGACTAATACTGCAACTACCAAAGATAGGCGTTTAGGCAAGGGGCTGGCCGCGTTGCTTGGAACCCCATTGGATGATGAGGGTAAGCCAGTCGATGGTGAGGCGGGCAGTCGAGTGGAAACACTCGAGTTGTCGGTGGACGCAATCGAAAACAACCCCTTTCAGCCACGTCGTGAGTTCAATCATGACGAGATCGCGTCGCTTGCCGAAAGCATTAAAAACCATCAGCAATTACAGCCAATCCTGGTGCGTGTTGTCGATGGTCGTTACCAGTTGATCAGTGGTGAACGACGTCTCAGGGCGACGATTCACGCAGGTTTGAAAAATATTCGAGCCGAAGTGCGGGTGGCGGATGATCGATTGGTTGCTGAATTGGCAATCATTGAAAATCTGCAACGCAAAGATCTCAATCCGATCGAAAAGGCGATGTCGTTCCGCCGCTATATTCAAGAGCATAAATGCAAGCAAGACGATCTGGCCAGACGGCTCAGTATCGATCGCAGTACCATTGCCAACTTGATGCGCTTGTTGGAATTGCCTCAGCAGATCCTCGATTGGCTTGCTGTCGGTGAGCTGAGTGCTGGTCATGCCAGGGCTCTGCTGCCCATTGGTGATCAAGCCATTCAGGTTCGAGCGGCGACGCAAATCATGGAAGAACGCTGGAGCGTTCGGGCAACTGAAAGTTTCGTATCTGAGTTGTTGAAGTCCGAAGAGGACGTTGAGACGGGAAAGCGGGTTGTCAATGCAACGCGTCAGAAACGCCGTCAGATTTCGCCTCACATCGAGGCGATGCAACAGGAGATGCGGATGGTGTTTGGTACCAAGGTCGAGATCAAGAGTTCGGCCCGCGGTAAGGGAAAAATTACCATTCATTTCACGGACGCAGATGAATTTGAGAGACTGCGGGGCATTCTTTCCGAGAGTTCGCGACCTCAGTTGCGAATTGCGGGCTGAGTTTCCCGGGCGTTTCACGAGAGCGAGCGAGGGTGGTGCACCCTCTGGCTGGTGTCAAAAAAACCCGGGTTCTGCCCGGGTTTTTTCGTATTACAACGGTTCTATGCCCAGCCTGTTCCATCTTCAGGCTGATCAGAGGTGGGGGGACACGTTCGTGGCGCCGTGATTGAACAGGCTCGGTGGTTGCTGCGTAACAGCACAAGCATTGCATGTCCCTGAATCGCCTCACTTCCGTCTCTGTTTAGTCCCATGCCGTTTGGCCAAGCTACACCGAAAAGCAGCAGAGGCGATCATTTCGTCGGTACTGACGTGGATCGGTTTTCGCTGCCCTTTCTGAGGATCGCCCAGACTCGGCTTTCTGTTTCGTACACCGTCTTTTTGGCGTTTGCGGTGTTGGTCGGGGTCGTCATGAACGTCACGCGGCAGCCAGGGAATGCTGATCTTCCAAGGGTTGCCATGTTTGCGTCTCTTGGCTGGTGCTCAGGGTGGTTGGCGCAGTTGCTGGCTTACGGCGCTATTTCGTGGGCAAGCGGGTATCGCCCTGTGTGTATCACCATTGGGGTACTGGGGGTTGAGACCGTTCCTCGGCGCTGGCAGGCACGCGTCGCGTTGCTCACCGGTTTGGCCGCGTTGATGAGCTGTGTTTTTCTGGGATGTTTTTACAGGCTGGTGGATGGAGGATTTCAGGTTCCCGTCATTGAGACTACGACTGATCCCATTTGGCAGTTGCCAAGTATCGGGCTGGGAGAAGTCAAGTCAGCGTGGCGGACTGCAAGTTGGCTGTGCTTTGTTCAAGCGGTCGGACAATTGTGCCCATTACCTCGGACGCTGGGGCGTCAGTTGTTGGCTGCGTGCGTGGCGATCCTTGGCAGGCGTCTTGGGGTGGTGGGGCAAGTCAAAACTCTGCGGTTGTTGATCGACTCTTTTGCATTCTGCACGCTTGGACTGGGGATCTGGCTGATGAACACTGGGCAGGATATCGCCGGGGCAGGGTGGTTCTTGTTGATGGGTGTAGCGGTGCTGCTGTGGCTCTCCTCCCGCTGGTCAGACACCTTGCAGATATTGGAGGGGCTTGAGTCTGGCTGCAGTGATCCCGAGAGGCCAAATCGCGACAGCATCAGGGTCAGGGTTGTCAACCGAGTTCGTCGCTGGAGAGGAATTCGACGGGTGCGGCATGCCCACCGTGTGGAACAGGGGGAAGCCGTCGATGCTCAGCGTGTCGACGAAATTTTGAATCAGCTGCACCGTGAGGGAATTGAATCGCTCAATGAGGAAGATCGCCAACTTCTGGAAAAAGTCAGCGCTAATTTGCGAAAGCAGCGATTAGCTGAGTAGCGTGACCGGCAAAAGGTCTTATCTGAAGCATGGGGGAATCAAGGCTCACACGCTCCCCATCTTTTGACCGCGGTGCTTTTGCCGGTGGTCTGCCTTGACAAAAGGTTACAGCCCCACGTGTTCGCGGACCGTTACCTGAAAACCGTCCATCGGTGGCACACAGCGACCGCTCAAACGATTAAACTTTTCTTCCAGAACACTGTCCTGGAGCTGGCAAGCAATGTGAAATTGCGGCACCGGGGATTCGATTTTGAATCGCAACAGGTTGGTTGCCCGATAGAACATGGCGACCCTTCATGGATGCGATCCTTCGATTGTCGTGGAAGCCCTGTTTGAGGTTTAGGATGCGAAATTTCCTTGTTGTTGGTCTTGCTCTGTTGCCGCTGGTTTTCAGTAACCATGAGCTGGGGGCATCGCCGCAGGATTCTGTCACCCAATCTGCTGGTGGGGGTCAGTCATCTGACAACACACCCGAGGTAGAGGTGAACCCGCCTACTGCTGCGACACAGGGGCAGACTTCATCAGCTGCGACCGATGGCTCGAACACGTCGGAGGTTGATGCTGCTGATTCCACGCCAGTGGCTGCGGCTGGCAAAGACGCCGCCGCTCAAGGGTACGCACCGGTGGTATTATTGGTGGTGGGTATCGTGTCGGTGTTGGGGATGATCATCGGGCTCAAACTCAATGCGTTCATGGCATTGATTATCTCAGCTTTGATTGTGAGCTTGGGCGTCGGGTTTGTGGACGGAGAGGACGCCGGGGCCAGGATGGCAGCAGTCGTGCAGGGATTTGGTGGTGCAGCCGGTGGTATCGGGATCGTCATTGCGATGGCGGCTATTATCGGCAAGTGCATGCTGGACAGCGGGGCGGCCGATCGTATTGTGCGCAGCGCGATACACGTCACAGGTGAGAAAAAGGCTTCGTTCGGCTTGATGCTTAGCGGCTTCGTTTTGGCGATTCCTGTTTTCTTTGACACCGTCTTTTATCTGCTGGTGCCGCTTGCACGCAGTCTGTACCGACGGACCAATAAGAACTATTTGCGGTACCTGATGGCCATTGCCACGGGTGGGGCGATCACTCACACGCTCGTTCCGCCAACGCCCGGACCACTGCTTGTTTCAGCCATTCTCGGCGTTGACATTGGCATGATGATGTTGGTGGGGACGATGGTCGCGGTGCCTGCAGCCATCGTCGGTTTGACTTACTCCTATATCGCTGATCGTATCATGCCAGTTGTGATGCGACCTCTTGGTGCCAAGGAAGAGAAACACCAGGCGCTCTCCGAAGATCAGTTGCCATCCCTTTGGGTATCGTTGCTACCCGTGCTGCTGCCGGTTGTCCTGATCGGGGCAGGAACCCTGGCGATGACCCTGGCTGATCGTGAAGACAAAGCAAGGTTGATGGTTGAGGATGTGCAGGATTTCGGCCAGTTGGCAACCATGTTCGTCGATGCCGATCCTGATACCCCGGCCGGACGAGTCATCGGAAGTGATCAGTTGTCGGATAATGAACGCGATGAACTCATGTCGTCCGCTCAAACGCCTGCTGAAAAAAAACGTCAGGTGGAACTATTGAATCAGGTGCTCTTGGATGATGATCTTTATGATGAGCGGGCATTTCTGGGAGTACCACTTTCAAGTGTGTCAAAGTCCAAGCTCAACTCCAATCAATTGCGAATGAAGCCCGTTGACCGCAGAAGAATGAATCGGTCCCTGCTGGAAGATGCTTATCCCAAACTGATCGCGAAACACGATTGGAAGACGTCCAAACGTGAAATCTCAAATAGCCTGTCGCTGTGGAGTAACGCAAACTTTGCCCTCATGCTTGCGGCTATCGTCTCCATGTGCACTCTGAAGTACGTTCGCTCTTTGTCTTGGCGTAGCCTGAGCGAAGATGTTGAAGAGTCGCTGATGAGTGGCGGAGTGATCATTTTGATCACTGCTGCGGGTGGAGCGTTCGGAGCGATGTTGCAGGACACCCACATCAGCAACACCATCAAAGACTATTTTTCCGATGCGGGCGCCTCCGGGGTCTCATTGCTGTTGCTCGGCTGGGGGATCGCGGCTGTGTTGAAGGTTGCTCAGGGCAGCAGCACCGTTGCAATGATTGTCGGTGCGGGAATGATGTCTGCAATCATTGGAGACGCCAAGCCAGAGTACAACATGGTCTACGTTGCCACTGCTGTGGGAACGGGGTCACTCATGGGCAGTTGGATGAACGACAGTGGGTTTTGGGTCTTCACCAAGATGGGCGGGCTGACTGAAGGCGAGTCACTGCGAAGCTGGACCCCGTTGTTGATGGTTCTTGCGTTGGTTGGCCTCGTTGTCACCATCGTTTTGAGTCAAGTTATGCCGATGAATGCCAGCCTATGAATAAGCAGCCCTCAGATGAACTTGGAGTGGTGACAGCAGGATGCGCCATCGGAATTGGGTCAGCGCTCTTTACCTGTTTCCTGCTGTATCTGAATGGTTTACTGGTGCTCGCTGTCATTTCCGCGTTGGGCGATGTCGGTGAAACATGGGTAGAGAATGATCAAGTCGTTCAATGTGTCCTGTTCCTGGTACCAATCACTCTGGTTGTCATTGAGTGGATGATGATCGATTATGTCCGCACCCGATTCGTACGCCGAACTCGGTGACGCAAGGATTTGCGAAGCGGCGATTTGCGAAGCGGCGATTTGCAAAGCGGCGATTTGCAACTGGCTGGGCTGAATCAGATTGGGGCTGAATCAGATTGGGGCTGGGCGGTTCATTGTGGTCATTCGCTTGACGTGTTGAAAGTGTTTGGATTCATGTTGCTCTATTTGATTCGTCACGCCGAGAGTCAGAACAATGCCACTCCGGCGTACAATCGCGTCGAGGATCCGGCCCTGACTGCGGTGGGGCGACTGCAGGCTCGACATTTGGCTCAGTGGAGTGAAGGCTTGAAATTTGACATGCTGATTACCAGCCCTGTCTTGAGAGCTTTGCAGACGGCACGTCCGATTCACGAATGCACAGGGCACCACGTGCACGTTTGGGACAACGTGTTTGAACAAGGCGGAATCTTCCGTGGGTTTGGTCCCGATGCAAAGCAGGGTGGGCCGGGACTGACGCGACGTCAGATCCATCAACAAGCTGCTGGAGATGTCTCGCTGTGTACTTTGGACGGCTCGATTGGAGAGTCAGGATGGTGGGGGCGACCAAGAGAAACCCAAGCCGAGGCTTGGCAAAGAGCAGCCATGGTGGCAAAACGTCTGGTGGCTTGCGCAAGCAAGCAAGCCGAAGCGTTGGTTGTGGTCACCCATGCAGACTTTAAACGCAAGTTATTGATGACTCTGTTGCCGGAGTCTCTTGGCCCGAACCAAATCAATCGCCTCAGTAATACAGGAGTCACCAAGCTGGAATGGGACGCCTCTGCTTGGCGACTCAGCTATTTGGATGAGGTGACTCATCTACCCGCCCGGCTCGTTACTGGCATCAAGGTATGACGAACCTACCGCGTCGGTAACGGTGGCGGCGGTAAAAGATTTTCGATGCCAGTTGTGGGCGATGGAGCAGCATGAGTTTGGTTCGGCGCACTCAGGCGATTTTGTTGTTGCATTGACTTGATTTGCATTGCCTCGATGATCTGTGACGAAACTCCATGTTTGTGCAATGTGATGATGTCAGCAACGCTGAGCTGGCCTTGCACACCAACAATTTCGACTTGTCTGAGAATCAGTGTTTGGCTGACGCCGCTGTGCATCATGCTCATTACATCATCAAGACTGAGCGGACCGATGTGACGCCGTGTTTCAGACGAAGGCTGCCGTGTGTAGTCGAAAATCTTTCCGTTGGGTGCAACGTGTGGATTTGCCAGATAACTGCGGGCATGAGGGGAGTTGTACGGTTGGCTGTATGCCGGCAGTGCATAGGCTTGTGGGGCGTAATGTCGCGTCGGGATATTTCTATGGTACTCAGCCTCCCTGTTTCGAAAACCTGTCGAGCCAGGCTGGTAGCTTTGGCGATACAACGGGTACTCAGGGCGGTAGCCCGGCACTTCACTGCCATGAATGTCGGAGCGGAAACGCATCTCCTGCTCAATCCGTTGGTCTTTCTGATTTCCAATCGCACCACCGGCGATCGCACCGGCTGCCGCGCCAATCAGAGCCCCCGCTGTTTCGTTGTTACCCTTGTCTCCAATGGCAACACCGAGTGCCGCCCCCGCTAAACCACCAAGGATGATGCCGCGACGACGGTGGCT
Source organism: Planctomycetaceae bacterium (assembly GCA_002862205.1). Classification (GTDB taxonomy): domain Bacteria; phylum Planctomycetota; class Planctomycetia; order Pirellulales; family Pirellulaceae; genus Rubripirellula. The sequence continues at coordinate 11,302 of PKCN01000315.1, forward strand.
GCGATTCTGTGCTGATACCTCAGTGGTCATCGCGACGATCAGCAGCAGACCGAAGAAGAATCGGTGTTTGACGGTGAAAAGCATGGCGTAATCATTCAGAAAAGAAGATGGTGTTGGAAGGCTCCGGACTTCAAACCTTGCCCGGTGCATGATTCCAGAAAGCTAATTCGGTTGATTCGTGGTCCGATGTTGTTCGTTTGAACGCCGGCGTCTCCGACAATACCGATCAGGCCGTCGTGAATCGATCTTGTCAAAACAGGACACGCTCGTTGACTTGCCTGCCGGTCAGACTCAGCAAGATGCGTGGAGCGTGCAATTGCCGATCGACTCTTGAACTGGATCGCAGCCAATGTTTTCGCTCTATCGTGGCTGCGCGACGAAGGAGGATCTTTGTTGCCCCGGTTTCTGTTCGCTTCGCACCAAAATGCTGGGACCATAAATTCGATCCATTTGTTCGCCGCTGAGATACGGCCCACGTGCAGGTGGGGCGGCAAAGTAGTTCGAGGGTGTGTAGCGGCGACTGGTCCTGAATCGTCTGTTCTGTGCAGATGCGATGGCTGCAAAGCACAGGCTGATGCAAAACACAATGATGAGCAGGAAGCGTGAGGGCATGACGAGACTCGACGATAAGCGTTGAAACTGGACGTGTTCAGAACTGTTCTGGGACGCCTCGCGTTTCGATTCCGGGTAACTATTGCTTACGCTTTGGCAAAAGGCAGGTGGAAATCAGGGGAGCGCAAAGGACGTTGCCCCGATTGTTCCGATTGTGGCGGTAGTGCATGCGGGCGAGGCAAAGAAGCAAGCCTCAGCTGACGAAAGTGGGACTGGGCACGACATGGCATCACGCCTGAAATGACAACGTCTGGGCTCTTTCCCGATCGAATTCACGTGGAGATTGCCCCGGATGCTTGATGCCAGAGCGAAACCCCCTGCGTGGAAACGCCAACGCCTTCTACACACCCAACGCGATCAACCTCACCAGGTAGTGCAGGGGGGCGTGATCGTTCACCGAGCCAATTGAGCTTGGTAGTGGATGGTTGAAAACCCGTTTTTCACTTAACATGGGGAAGAGAACTTGGCATGCTGAGTATGCCCAGTCAACTTTTTTTCAAGAGCGGGGCCTTCAAATGTCAACCGATCCCTTCGAGAAATTTGAGAGTTCACGCAGCGGCTTGATTATCCCTCTTGCTGTTTTCGTTCTCGGTGGCTGCCTGACTTATGTCGCGGTCGGATCCCTGCGTGGAGTCTTTTTACGACAGGTTGAGGCTGCCAAGAGACTTCAACCAAGGGATCCTGATTTGCAAGGGGATCCGGTTCCCAGTGGGCCTGTTGGTATCGCACCGGCTGAGAATGCAGCAGGTGAGAATGCAGCAGGTGAGAATGCAGCAGGTGAGAATGCAGCGAACTAGGTTTCGATGGAACCTTGCAACACAAAGATTCGCTGAGCTTTGAAGACTTGATCATACGTGAGTAGGTGTATCAGCTGTGACTAATTCAAATGAGATTGCCATTGAGGCTCTGCGGACTGCTGTGAGTGTGTCTCCGGAGAACCAGGCACTTGTGCAGCAATTGATCAAATTGCTGGTGGAGTTGATGCGTTACGAGGAGGCAGAACAGGTAAATCGAGAAGCGCTTCAACGGCATCCCGGGAGCGTTGTTTTACAGCTATCGTTGGCTGATGTTTACTTTCGCCAGGGCAAGGACTCTCATGCGCTCGCGATCGTGGAAACGCTTGCTTTGGGAAAAAATGCAGATCCTCGAGCAATGGTGATGCATGCCCGGCTATTGCAGCGGACGGGTGACATTCGCGGCGCGGTGTCGACTTACCGAGAAGCAGTCGAGCGAGATGAGGATGTGGCCGACCGCGATTTGGCAAGTTTATTGGGAGTCGAGGATTTTGGTGCCGATGATTCCGCACCCGCTGAGGATTTTCGCGATGCCGTGGCGGAGTTTGCGGAGCACATGGAGGAACAGCAGGAAGATGATGAATCGCTCAATGTGCTGAGTGAGCGGCCGCAGGGTGGTTTTGAGTCCGTTGGTGGGATGGAAACTGTCAAGGACGAAATAAGAGTTAAAATTATCTATCCGCTACAGCACGCGGACATGTACGCCGCCTATGGCAAGAAGGTCGGTGGTGGGATTCTGTTGTATGGGCCACCGGGCTGCGGAAAAACCCACTTGGCGCGGGCCACTGCTGGTGAAGTGAATTCCACGTTCCTGTCGGTGGGGATCAGTGATGTACTTTCGATGTGGCTGGGGAGCAGTGAAAAGAATCTTAATGCGGTGTTCCAGAAAGCGCGGGAAAGTAAGCCATGCGTTTTGTTTTTTGATGAGGTTGATGCTTTGGGGGCTAGCCGAGCCGACATGAAACGTACTGCAGGGCGGCATTTGATTAATCAATTCTTGTCTGAACTGGACGGTGTCGACGCCGATAACGAAGGAGTGTTGTGTTTGGCGGCAACCAATACACCGTGGCATCTTGATACAGCATTCAGGCGGCCTGGACGTTTTGATCGGGTGATTTTTGTACCGCCGCCGGACGAAATTGCGCGTCAGGAAATTCTGGAGTTACAACTTCAGGGGAAACCGACGGACAAGATCGATACTCGGAAAGTTGCATCCAAAACTGCTGATTATTCAGGAGCGGACTTGAAGGCAATTGTTGACAGGGCAGTGGAAGTCAAGTTGCACGAAGCGGTGAAAATGGGGATCCCAAAGCCAATCTCCACCAAGGATCTTCTCAAGGCTTCAAAACAGGTTCGCCCCACAACCCGCGAGTGGTTTTCAGCCGCCCGGAATCACGCCTTGTATGCCAACGAGGGCGGACTCTACGACGAAATTCTCGACTACCTCAAGATCAAGCGATGAATAACAGGTATGAACGGTCGCAGCTATTGCTTGCTCAACATCGGTATGAGTTGGCCGAACGCGAGCTGCGAAGTTTGCTTGCCGATGATCCCAATGATGGGATAGCATTGTCCCTGCTCGCGTTGTGCATCCTGCACGACAACGACAGAATGATCGAAGCATCGGATATGGCGCAGCAAGCAGTGGGAGTAACGCCCGATGAACCACTTGCTCACTATGCATTGGCAACTTGCTTTCTTCGCAGGAATCGTTTTGACGACGCTGAAATAGCCATTCAGACGTCATTGACTCTTGACCCGCAGGACGCAGATGCGTTCGCAGTCCTGGCCCGGGCTCTGTTGGGAAGGCAACGCTACGAGGATGCGCTGGCCACCGTTGAGCAAGGGCTGGCGATTGATCCCGAACATGGAGATTGCAGCAGTTTGCGTGCGATCACGCTTGAGAGATTGGGGCGGGATTCCGAGGCGGTTGCTGCTTCAACTGATCGATTGAAAAAAGACCCGCAAGATCCCATGGCTCATGCCTCACACGGCTATACGCTGCTGCAGTCAGGAGACTACCAGAAGGCACAGGTGGCATTTCGCGAGGCGTTGCGCCTTGATCCTGAAAACGACATGGCGCGGATGGGCTTGATCACGGCGCTCAATAACCGCAGCTTCCTGTTTCGCATGGTCCACAAGTTCTATGTTGCCCTGAGTCGTCTCAACGCGAAAGCCGCATTTTTTCTCATCTTTGGAGCATGGATTCTGGTGCAGCTGTTGTCTCACCTCGCAGGTGAGTACCCAATCCTGCAGCCGATCGTGTTTCCGATCATTGGCTTGTATGTGATGTTTGTGGTGCTGACGTGGATTGCCAGCCCCTTGTTCAACACCTTTTTGCGGTTTCATCCGTTCGGTCAGCATCTTCTTAACCGGGCTCAAACCTGGGCATCCAACTTGATTGCCCCCTGCCTGATGCTTTCTCTCTTTTCGTTGTTCATCGGTTACTGGTTCTCGGATATCGGGTTAGGTGTCTTGGCCGGGGCTTATTGGTTAGGCATGGCCATTCCGATCGCAGGTGCATTTGGCATGGAGGACCCAAAACGTCGACTCCTCCTGGGTGTGATCGCCGTGGGGATCGCTTTGATCCCGGTTGTCGGTACGATCTTGAGTGTGACCAGTGATACGATTGCACCAGCCATTTCGAGTATTCGCTACTTCGCATTTGCGATCTTGGCGTTCCAAGTTGGCACGAATCTGCTTGCAGCCCGTCCCGTCAGGGTGTGAATGGTCTGCCAACTGAAAATGCCTGCACACAAAATATCTGCACACAAAATACCTGCACAGGTCACAGGTAGACCTGCCCCGCATCTGTGTTGTCCTGCGCCGGTTGTAACGAAGAACGGTAGATGTCGTGCACGGTTTTCTGCATTTTTGCTGACTGAGGTCGCAATTGGCGTTAATCCGCAGCCTAGGTTTCGAAGTTCCACGACTGTGGGACGCGCTGTTTTTACGCACGGGGGTGTTGCGTGGAATCAGTTACCCAAGGTGAAGGTGATGGACATTTGTCCGCAGCGATCTAATCTGTCGGCGATCGGACACTCGCGAGTGGCAATCCGCAAGGCGTTTGCATTTTGCGGATGGTCAATCATGTGCGGTGCCGTTGGTTTCGCCTTGGTGGGTGAACAATGGGCACGTGGGATTGCATCAATTCTGAGTCTCACTGACTTCGTATCCGGTATCTCAGCTGAAAATCTCTCCACTCTCGAAATCTGTTTTGCTGGAATGCTGGTCTCAGCGATCTTTGCCGTGGGCTTTTTTATCCAAGGATGCATCCAATTTGCAATGGAAAGATATGCTGAGTCTCAGGCAGCACGCAAAGTGATCTGCTAGAAAAAAACAATGCCACGGAACTGGGCTGCCCGGGTGGGGTGTACACCGAGGCTTGCCACAATGCTTTGATTCAGTCGGCGTGCACGCACGTGCATTGAGTTGTCAATCGTCGCTGGGAAAACTAAACTCCCCTGCTAGATGTCCCGGAGTGTCGAACAGCATCCAGGGAGAGGAAGATGAGCAAAGGCGTTGTCGATGCAGCGAGGGCAACAGCTAGGGTGCGTGCGTGAGTAAGGTTGTCCGGCAGGGGAGCGGGCTAACATGGCAAAAGATGAAGCTGAGTCGAGTGAATCGCGCAGGAAAACCGTGGTCTGGATAGCGAGATATAGCCAAATCCTCACCTTCCTGTTCGCTCAAGCCATTTCGGTGGTTGCCTGCATTTCTCTCTTTTTGCTGTTGAGCGGAGGCGGGCCATTGCAAGAGGCTGATGCCACCGAAATGATTGTGATGGTTGCCGTTGGGTTTCTTTTACTCGTGTCATCTGTCATTTATATGGTTGTGATGGTGAGAGTTACGTTTCTGAGAGCCTTGCAACGCTATCAATGCAGTGATGACGCCCCTGTCCTGCCAATTCGTGTTGATCAACCACTTTCGGGACCGTTGGAATCCTTGTTGCTATCGTTCACCTCCGCAACGCATAAAACGCAGGCGTTCTTTTTTACCAGTGCAACCATCAACTTGAGTTTGATCTACTTTGATGAAAGCTGGTTTCATCTTTTCCTCGCTTTCATGTCCGTGTTCTCGATTGTTTGGCTGACTCCCACTGTCGGACGTCTAGCGAGATTCGTCCAACGAGGCTTGGACATGAAACAGCAAACTCAGGCGTCCAGCTAGGATCGCATTCGCCACCTGCAGGGAACCGGTTCACCCATCTTCTGATTAGGAAGCCTGACGCACGAAAGCACATGGCGGTCAGTTCAACACACCGACGGTCTGTAAAGCCAACCGTCGCCTGCAATGCCACGGTGAGAAAGCAATGCCATGGTGAGAAAGCAATGCCATGGTGAGAAAGCGACTTGGCAAATTTCGAAGCCCGAAAAAAGGCATACCTTTCCATCGGCACACGAAAAACAATCGATGCCGGGTAAATCAGGCATGCAGGTCGGCCCACAAAGCTACAACACAATTGTTCCGCTCAGCGTGCCAAGGGTTGGGGAGTCGTGCAGGCCGTCATTTCAAGACGCGTGTGTCGCCTGCCTCAGTTGCCGGGAGCACCAGGGAAATTGAACTGTGGAAGCCCGCCAGGCAACCCGGGGATGCCTGGAGGCGGAATGGCACCAGCACCTTCAGGCTTTTCGAATAAATCAGCCCGTTTGAAACGCAACTTGGAGTAAGTCGTTTCGGGGATCACGTAATACCAATCAGCGAATCGTGCATTCAGATCACGAACACGCCGTTGTGCGTCCTCAAGCAGATCTTTCCTTTCGTCGAGCAGACGCTGGTTTTGCTTAATGATCTTTTCCTGTTCAGCCTCAAGCATTTCCTGCCACTCTTCCTCGGTCAGTTCTTTCGCATCAGGTTCGTCTGTTGTCACCTTGGACGCAGCATCGTCGCTCGCTGTGGGAGCGGTCACGCTTGTTTTGTCCTGATCGTCAGATGCATCCTCGGGTGTGGCCTTGTTTTCGGGCTCTGCTTGCTGCTGGGCTTGTCCGGCACCAGAAGCCTCACCGCCACCGCTGGACTCCGAAACTCCAGTAGGAGTATCGGATGTTGGTTCCTCTGCTTCGGGCTCGCCGGAGGCTGCTGCTTCGGGCTTGCCGGAGGCCTTATTCTCGGATGCGGCATCTTCATTCGTTTCCGACGCTGGTGCTTCGGGATTGGATGATGGCTCAGGTTTGATCCCAGGTTGGGGCGTCACATCATCCTCGGGAACGCTCTGGCCGGGTTTCCCATCATCTGCTTCGGATTTTTTATCTGCAGGTGTGTCGATGCTTTCGTCAGGTTGGGCCGGCGCGCTTGGCGTTTGGTCGGTAGCATCACCCACCGTTGGGTTCAACTGAATTTTTCCTTTTACTTCAGGTTCCTGCTTGGGAGCCATTTTGGCTTTCAATTCGTCAACTGATTTTGGAACAGTCTGCAGTTCAGGCGCGGGGAACTGCGCTTCGTCGAGTTTAGTCGTTACCAGCAGGTACCGGTTGATGCCGGCGTCGCTGCTGACCGTGCTGTCTTCCACACCTGCGATATTTCCAAAACGGAGAACATATTTGACCCCCGTATTGAGTGTGATGTCCAATTCACCATTGGCAGAAAGAATTTCGATTTCACGATTGGGTCCTGAGGGAACCGGATAGAAGCCACGTTGGGCGAGTGACGTCAACGCATCCTTATTGCTCACCAAAGTTTGGTTGGCACGCAGATTATCACTCATTCCGTCTGGCTTTCGAACGACATCCACAATCTTCAAGTCATCCAGTGCGGTCTTCAGTTCGTCCAACCTTGCCTTGTTGAGTGGGGCCAGGGTGGTGAGTTCGGCAGCGACGGGAGCAGTACCGGGCTGGCTGGCGTCATAGTCCTGAAGACTGGTCAGTTTCCATTCGGTGCCTTCGAGTCCGATGTCAGCGGTGTAGTTGCGTGTAAGACTGACATTGCCACCCAAGGCCAGCGTTGCGCTGTAATCAAGAATTTCCAGCTTGGACAATTCAATGCTGCTGAGTTGCAGCAGATCGTTATCGATCCATTCACGGAAAGATGTGGTCAGGGGGCTGTCATCGAACCGGACTACGTAAACAGGATCCTGCCCGGGGATCCGCACATACCGTTGTGAAGCATCGTCTTTTGGGACGTCCCCGATGATCAGTTCGGCAATTGTCTTCTGGTCAGCGTCCTTGAGTGTTACCAGTCGACCCACGCCTTCGTCACCGACTTGGAGGTCTTCCAGTTTTGGTTCGGCGACACCAAGATCATCATGATCTTCTGCTTTTTCTGTCTGGGTATCCAGAACTTTGAGAGCGACGAACGCGTTGGCGGCGTTTTTCATTTGCTCCAACCCGTCGGCTGGGTAACCATCTCGTGAAGGGATGGTCCATTCCTCAGTTTCAGCGTCTTTGCGCACTTCAAACGTACTGAGTTGTCCTGTTTCATCGTCAAAGGTGACGATTTTCATGCTCGAGGCAGCTAGGGGGTCGGTGAATTGCTCGAACAACGCCGTGCCGACACGGGACTCCGTTTGCTCCGCGGCTTTGGGCCATGAAACAAATGCGGCCACCAGGCTGATGACGATAGCGACACCCGCAAAAATCAAAGTTTTGATGACTTCGGTCACGGAATTGGTCTCTCTATTTCAAACGGCTTTTGCTGATATTCTCACGCTCACGTAAACGCCGGGAGGCAAATACGATCACGCCAACACATAAGGGTGGGATGCAGGGCAGAGCGACTGCCCATACCTTCACTTGATTCTGGATTTTCGTGACATCGTCCGCGGCTTTTCGCTCAATCTCGCGGATTTTGTATTCACGGTCGAGTTCCGACTTGGTTCGCTCGACATCAATTTTTCGTTGTTCGCGTTCCTGAAGTGTCTGGAATCGCTGTAGTTTTGCATTCAATTCAGCCCGTGGAACCTTTCCGTCCACGCTCTGCTTCTGCAATTCCTCAACTTCTTCACGGAGTTTTTTGAGTTGTTGGTCCATCGACTCCTGAGCGTCACGCATGGTGGAGTCGTATTCTTTTTGATAACTCTTACTTGCGTCCATGACTTTGCGGCGTGCTTCGTCCTTCCTGGCGTCGATCATGCGCAGGCTGGCAAAGATTGGCTCATGCTTGCGGACTTCAATGAAGTGGGTTTCATTGGTAAGCCAATCGATACAGTTGAGCACGAACGTCACGTTCTGAAATTGAAAACGTGCCTCAGTCAATGTATCAGGGTCGGCTCGAATCATTGAGAACTCGGGCAGCATCAAGTCGGCATCGGCGACGTAAACCGCCTTGATTGAATTGTCCTCCCCATCAACTTTTTCAGTTCCTTCGATTGCCATCGCGATGGAAAGTTCGGGGCGAGTGCCGGTCACGAGTTCCGCAAAGTTAACACCACCTGTCATCAAATCGCGCATGCGGTCTCCATTGATCAGGCCGCTCTCGGTGCCGGTACGCAGAAGTGGAGTATGCTGAAGTTTCGAGTCGGGCTTGGCTTCGACGGCACCGGGAACGATCGCAAGGACTTCTTTCATCCCGTCGGTGATAATGCTGTCGCTGCTCAAGGAGCGTCCTGGTCCCGTCGTGCTGGGATTTGCCTCGTCGACAAAGATCCAAAGCTCGTTGGCACTATCTTTGAGGACTTCGTAGGGCATGTGCGACTGCCAGACCAGGTCCGAGTTATACATGTTGTTCGGACCGGCTTTCCCGGGCACATTGATTTCCAGCAGATTCCAAAGTTTCTGTATATCACCCTTGGGCGTGGGGCCACCTCCACCAAACATTCCCCCGGGAGATTGTTTGGGGGCGCCTGTTGGGGTGATGTAGCCCGTGCCCACGGGAGCAGGATCTTCGAAGATTGCGACGGGAATGCCTGCTTCGATAGCCTCGAGCAACCGTTCAAATTGTGCCGGGGCCAATGAAGATGGTTGGACAGCGATCATTGCATCATAAAAGCCACGAGCTACCGATGAGTTCAGATCGACTTCTTCGACCTCGTACTGCTTGGCCAATTCTTCGATCAGCAGGTGCCGGCTGACCTGCTGCATTGACATGCCTTGCATGACCGTTCCACCCATCAATCGGGCATCGGTTGTAACAACACCAATGCGTTTTCTCTTGCCGGATGCGACCGTATTGATCGAGCGGACCAGTTCATACTCGACGGGAATACCGTATTCGAAAATAGGAACAGTTACTTTCTCAAGGCCAGATTTGAATGCCGCACCCATGATCAGTTGCTTGCGTTGAGCCGTGCCTTTTTCACGGACCATGCGGTCAACCGGTTGGATGCCAAATCGCTCCGCTGCAAGTGCAGCGTCATCACTGAAAAGCTCGATATCATCGTACAGATTGACTTCAATGGTGCGGTTGCGTTTAGCAGCTTCGCTACGGAACTCCTTGAGCAGGTTGGTCAGTTCGTAACGCGTTCGAGCATAGACTTCGGGAATATCCTTGCTGATGAACGCGTCGATCACGACAGGACGGTCGCCGTCGAGTTCGCGAATCAGCTGTTTGGTCGCCGGAGCGAGTGAGCTGACTTGACCCTCGGTCAAGTCCTGACGGATAAAGTCCCAGTTGCGAACCAGAATCACACAACTTGTCGTGATGGCGATCAAGGCCGCGATGCGGACCAGGTATTGCCATGCCATCGTGTTCCCGTCTTTTCCGCCGGTCCAGTGACGACGACCGATCAGGACCATGCAGGTATACAAAGCGATGGCCGCAACCAGACTGAAATAAACAATGGAGGAACTGCTGATCACACCGCGTCCGAAGTCATCGAACGGGCGGGAGATGCCGGCGCCGGAAATAAGTGATGCAATCGCGCGGTTAGGACTGAACGAATCTGCCAGAGAGGCAAATGCCAAAGGAGCGTTGAATAACGCACCCAGAATGAAACCCACCGTCAAGTTGCCTGTCAAAAATGAAGCAACCATTCCAATGGCAAGCATCGCGAGTCCCACAAACCAGTAGCCGATGTAGCTGCTGAAAATCAACCCGATGTCCAAACCACCTTCGGTCAAAATGGCTAATGTGCCAAACGTACTGAGTTGGCTGAACAGCAGTGACGCCGTGAAAATCGCTGCCGCCGACATGTACTTGCCGATCACGATATCAAAGTCATCAGCAGGTAGCGTCAATAACAGCTCGTCCGTGCCCTGCCGTTTTTCTTCGGACCAGATACTCATCGTGATCGCGGGAATGAAAATCAGCATGATCAGCGGATACCAGAAGTTGAGCTGATCAAGTGTCGCCAAATTCTGATTAAAAAACTCGTATGGCCAGAACGCGGCCAATGAGGTCAGGAAGACAAAAATGCACAGAAAGACATAGCCCGTCGGGTTGCTGAAGTAGCCTGTGAAGTTCCGCTTCATGACCGCAAATGCGGCTCGCTTGGTCGCTGAAAGCAATGCCACGATGGCCAGCAGAACCAGCAGAAAGACAATGTCGTAAAATAACAGGCTTAGAAGAGCCGTTGCGACGTTAGACATGAGTGATCTGTTGCAATGAAGTGGGGGGTGGCCGGGTAAGTGATTCGCTGGAGGGTGTCCAGTGAAGTCATGTTTTGATTGATGGGCTTCAAGCCGTGTCGGCGATAGTCAACGCGTGGAATGCCTCATCGAGATCTCCGCTGCCTCTTGTGCGAAGGGTATCAACATCCCCCTCATAGACCAGCCTGCCTTCGTTGATCATCACAACGCGGTTGGCCATGGCCTCGACTTCTTGAAGGATATGCGTACTCAAGAGAATTGTCTTTGTCTCAGCAAGACGTCTCATGGTGTCTCGCACGCCCCTGATCTGATTAGGGTCCAAGCCAGCTGTTGGTTCATCGAGGATCAGGACATCTGGGTCATGCAACAACGCTTGACTCATTCCCACACGTTGCTTGAAACCCTTGGACAGCTTGCTGATCGGTTTGTAAACCACCGAAGACAGATCGCAGATGTCGATTGCCCGGTCGATGTGGTCGCGTTTCTTCGATGCCGGGATGCCCCGGGCTTCAGCAAAGAAGTCAAGCATCGACATGGGTGTCATCTCGGGGTACAGAGGGCCGTTCTCTGGTAGATAGCCCAAGCGGCGACTGCCAGCGATCCGGTCTTCCATCATGTTGTGGCCCGCAATCCGAGCCTCGCCTTCGCTGGCCGCAATGTAACCGGTCAGCATCTTCATCGTTGTGCTCTTGCCAGCACCATTGGGCCCCAGGAAAGCCACCAACTCGCCCTCACTGACCGAGAAACTCACTTCACGTGCCGCCGCGAACGGCCCATAAAATTTGCTCAAGCCGATCGCCTCGATCATCGGACGACGCCCGCCGGATTCTGCCCTGGCACCGGATTTAGATGCCGAATCGGATTTGTTCTGTTCGTTGTCTTCGGGAGTACTCATCAATACGGTCCGATGTGATTCAACACTGCAATTAAGAAAATTCGACCCCGGCGGACGCCACATGGCTTCGCCAGCCGCTCTTTAAATTATCGATACGACAGCACTTTTTGGGTGGTTCATCACCCGACAGAGCTAATTCTGTGTGTTTTTGCGATGATTGTCCACTCGGCAATCGAGGATTGCATCCCATCGCTCTGTTCCTGCACCATTCTGTTCCTGCACCATTCTGTTCTTGCACCATCCATGCCTTCGAAAACGCTACCCCAGCGGTTTCAGTTGCAAGACTGCAACAAGTTTTGTGTATTCCTTTGGCCCCCAAACTTTCCAGATGCCCAAACTTTCCAGATGCCTGAACTTTCCAGATGCCTGAACTCTCCAGATAAACGGGCCACACTGCAGAGTCACAGGGCAACCACACCCGCTACTGATGCAAACGCCCGTCTTTCATCCGAAATTGTTGGTTGAAAGGGTGGGTGCCATTTCCATCTTCCCTAATGGCATCATGATGTCCCGAGATTATTACGTGTTTCATGAAACAAGTCAGTCTCATGCAGGTGCCCTTATTTCGCTTCAAGGGGTTCGATCCGCGAACTTTCTCCGTCGTTTTGCTTAAACACAGGCTTGGGCTTCAAGCAAGTTTTCTATTGAACGGCTGTGGAAGTGTGACAGGCCGGACTCATGAGACCGTTGCTGAGGGGTTCGCTGGCCCGTTGTTCTGAGGGCAACATAGAACGTGACTGCAAACCCACTTGGTTGAGCACTGACGACCAAGAGAACATTTGATCTGTCACAAAACCCAAACCACCTCGGACATCTCGCAGGTCTTGCGCAGATTCCAGAGCGTGTATTGCTTCAAGAGTGGCACCGAGAGCAATTTCCCGAGGTTGCCAACTGATGAACTAGGCTAAACCTTCGCGGGCAATGATGATATCCGCGCCGGGAGTCAAGCGTCGCAGTTTGCGGGCCACTTCAGCTTTCTCCATGGTTCCTGCCTTGGCTCGAGCGATCAGTTTAGCTGTTTTCTTTCGACGAGTTCTCAATCGACGAATTTCCCTGACGCGTTCGATTCCTGCCATCGTTTTCCTGCTCCTGAACTGAATTGGTAAGTTGCTCGCAAATTGTGATGGGGGTTCCCCGCAGGTGGAAGCCCGTTGGGGTGGGATTCTGCGAGTTTTTCGTTAAAACCCGAGTAAATTGCGTCCGTGGCAAGCTTTGCGAGCTTTTGGCCAGGCAAACTGACGTCTTGGCCAGCCAAACTGACGTCTTGGCCTCTCCTTTTGTTTCCAACGGAAAGGCACAGTTGCACCCATTGGCGGCGCATCCTCGGACGAGGTTATCAAGACTTCTTTTTCGGCACGCCTTTCTTTTTGGCCTTCTTTTTGGTGGCCTTTTTCTTGGCGGCTTTCTTTTTGGTAGCTTTCTTCTTCGTAGCTTTCTTCTTGCGTTTGGTAGGGCCTTTGGCTGCGCGTTCGGCAAGCAAGTCCAACGCCGCCTCGAATTTCATCTCCTTGGCGTCCATTCCCTTTCGCAGAGACGCGTTGGTGACGCCATCGGTCACGTACGGTCCAAAACGTCCATCCAGAATTTTGACTTCTTTCTCCGTTACCGGTGATGGCTGTTCGTAGAGACGCAGTGGCTCTTTGGGAGTCCCTTTGCCCCGCTTCTTGGGCTGCTTCAGGAGGGTGATTGCCTCGTCCAGCGTGACCTCCAGTGGAGAAACTCCTGTTGGCAGCGAGCGAGTTTCCTTTTCGCATTTGACGTAGGGTCCATATCGGCCGTCGAATGCTTGAATCGGTTTTCCGTTCTCAGGGAAGTCGCCGAGAGTTCGTGGCAGTTCAAGCAATTTGCAAGCGAGTTCGACGGTGACATCGCCGACTTCCATGCCTTGCAACAGTCCCTGATTTCGCTTTTCTTCATCATCAGGTTCACCCAGTTGGATGTAAGGACCAAAGCGTCCAACTTTCAGGTAGATCGGCTTGCCCGTTTCGGGGTGAGATCCGATGGGTTCGTCAACGACTTCGCTGGACTCCAGCAATTCCATTGCTGTTTCGAGATCCATTTCGTCAGGTGGCGTGCCGTCGGGGATGGATGCAGTGCGTTCACCCTGTTCGATGTAGGGACCAAACTTGCCGACGCGAACGAATACTTCTTCGCGATGTTCCCCATCTTCCGGGACTCCCAGTAGGAATCGCGCTGAGACTTTCGGGTCAATCGCTTCGATCTTTTCCGCGAGACGGGCTTTCAGCCCAACATTGTGTCGGTCTGACGACCCATCGCCGAAATAGAACTTTTTCAAATATTCTTCGCGTCCCACTTCATCACGACTGATCGAGTCAAGAAAGTCTTCCAACTCGGCAGTGAACTCGTAGTCGACGAGCGGCTCGAAGTGGTCTTCCATCAGGCGTGTGACGCTGAATGCTCGCCAAGTTGGCACCAAAGCTGTGCCTTTTTTGATGATGTAATTGCGCCGTTCATCCGTGATCGTTCCAATGATGGATGCATAAGTACTCGGCCGCCCAATCCCTTTTTCCTCGAGTGTGCGAGTCAGGGTTGCTTCGGTGAACCTGGCGGGCGGTTGGGTCGTGTGACTTTTAGGGTCGAGTGCTTCGGGGGACAGTGCATCCTGTTCTTCCACCTTCGGCAGAATGCGTTCCCGGTTGGCAAGTTCCGCTTCCGGATTGTCGCTACCTTCGACATACGCTCTCAGGAAACCCTCAAATACGATGCTTGTTCCCGAGGCAGTGAAGGTTGCGCCGCCACCTTCGATCGTGATGCTGACCCGTTGCTTTTTTGCGTCGGCCATCTGGCAGGCGATGGTTCGCTTCCAAATCAGATCAAACAGTCGGAATTGGTCCTGATCTCCCAGTTCGCCCCGTACTGTCTCGGGCAACCGGAACGGCGTACCGGCGGGACGAATGGCTTCGTGTGCTTCCTGAGCATTCTTGACTTTTCCCTTGTAGACACGCACGTCAGGGTGCAGGAAGTTGTTGCCGTATTGGCTGCGTACCAGATCACGAGATGCGCCAATCGCCTCGTTGCTGAGCGTGGTGCTGTCAGTACGCATGTAAGTGATGTAGCCGTTTTCATAAAGCCTTTGGGCGGCATCCATCGTCCGTTTGGCACCAAATCCAAGCTTGCGGTTGGCCTCTTGCTGTAACGTGCTGGTGGTGAAAGGCGGTCTCGGACGCTCGGTGAATGGTTTGACCTCCACCTTCGTGACCCGAAAGTCGGCCGACTTCAGTCGGGTTGCCAGAGCGTTGGCTTCGGATTCGTTGAGTTGCAGCAGGTCTGTGTTTTTTAGTTTTCCGTTGGTGGAATCAAAATCCTTGCCTGAGGGGATCTTTCGACCGTCCACGGTCGAAAGCATGGCGGACATCGACTCATTTTTTGCCGTCTTGAAAGTCGCCTCGAGGTCCCAGTATGTCGCATTATTAAATGCGATCCGTTGGCGTTCACGTTGGACAATCAAACGAACAGCAACACTTTGCACACGCCCAGCACTGGTTCCTTTTCCGATCTTTCGCCACAACAGGTTCGACATGTCGAAACCGTACAGCCGATCGAGGATGCGACGCGTTTCCTGAGCTCGTACCAAAGGACCGTCAATTTCACGTGTCGCCTCCAGGGCGTTGGTGATGGCTTCCTTCGTGATTTCGTGAAAAACAAGCCGGTGAACAGGGACTTTGGGCTTGAGAATCTCCTGAAGATGCCAGCTGATCGCCTCCCCCTCGCGGTCTTCATCAGTCGCCAAGTAGAGGTGATCGGCACCTTTTAACGCATCTTTTAGTTTCCGGACCTGCTTTTTCTTCTCCTCAGGAACGATGTAAAGAGGAGCAAAGTCTTCGTCCGTATTGACTCCCAAGTACGCCCAAGGCTCTTTCTTGAATTTCTCAGGAACCTCCTTCTTGCCAGCGGGTAGGTCGCGGACATGACCAATGCTCGCCTCGACCTGATATCCCGAGCCGAGGAATTTCGAGATTGTGCGCGCTTTTGCAGGTGACTCGACGATCACCAAGCTCTTGCCAGTGCTTTTTGCCATTCAGACGAAACACTCAGGTGTGGGGATAATAGGGTTGTAATTGGAGGCGGGACTGGAGGTTTGCAGAAGTTACGCTGTCCACCAAGGCCTCGACCAGACCGATTTCGCGGCTTCTGTACGATATTGCCACTTAAGTCTCTCTCAAGGTCAATCTCACCTTGACCCTTCAAAACGGGCGGCGATACGCTTTCGGTTTCTCAGAGATCAGGTAAAACACGTCGCAGGATACCCGTTCGGCACGTTTTTCGGCTAAATTTCCATTTGGGATTACTGAAAAACGGCAAGCAGATGCTGCGGCGACGCTTGAACTACTACCCAGAGACTTGGTTGATGAGGCTTGGTTGTCAAGGCGACTCACCAAAGCTTCGTTACCTAAATTCGCAAACTCCACTCGAAAATATCAGCTTCCATTCAGGTGCCAGAGCCTCACAACTGTCTTGTTCGCCATGGTGCGAAATTTAATCAAAACAGCTGTGAATCGCAGGAATGACCGACGAATTTGGAAGCGTCCGAAAGCCCGCTCCCATGAATAACAGTCCTTTCGAAATCTTCCGCAGGAATTTGAAGCCTCTCATGGTCTTTTTGACCGCTTTGGCACTGTTCGCCTTTGTTGTGCTGCCTGTGCTCGACCAATACATGCGTCAAAATGCAGGCACGGGGAACGAGCAGGTGCTGGCGACGTTTGATGGGCAGGATCTCACTCGCGCAAGAGTGGAAGCGTTCACCAGGAATCATCAGCTGACCCTTCAGTTTCTTCAAGAACTTGGGCAGAGAACTTTGGGGAGCGGGAAACAGCCGTTAACCGCTGGGTTTGCCTCACAACCAGGGGCTGATCCAAGCCAGCCGCCCGTGATCACGCAATTTGGCATCAATTCGCAACCGAGTGAAGAAGGTACGATTCGGACCTTTGTGTTCGCCGGCCAGGCCGCGAAGCAGGGCTTTGCACTTTCCGACACTGAGCTTTCACAATGGCTGCAGGATTATTGTGATGAGCTGTATACCGATGCGGAACTCAATGGGCTTGCTAGGCAAGTCACAAGCAACAGAATGAGTTTGCCGTTCGTCAAAGAGCAGTTGCGGCTGCACATGTTGGCTCAGGTTTTTGTAAATCGCGGATACGCTGGCCTACGGCTCACTACACCAGAGCAGACATGGGAGAGCTTCTTGAAACTCAATCAGAAGGCCACGGTGGAAACTTATGAAATGCTAGTAAGCGATTACGTCGCTGAAACTCCAGAAAATCCTGATGAATTGGATATCGCCGAGATCTATCAGGATGGCAAAGATCGATTTTCCTCCGCCCAATCCGCTGACCCAGGCTTCCGACGTCGCTACGCAGCGACCTTTGAATATGTGAAGGGATCGGCTGACAGCTTCTTGGCGGAAGAAATAAGTAAGCTTACTGAGGATGAAATTCGTGCTGCCTACGAGCGAGAGGTCAGTGGTGGTGGCTTGAGATTACCCGCTGTGCCGGCCGCAGATGCGAAGACTGAACCGGCCGCAGATGCGAAGACTGAACCAGCCGCAGATGCGAAGACCGAACCAGCCGCAGATGCGAAGACTGAACCGGCCGCAGATGCGAAGACCGAACCAGCCGCAGATGATAGCTCTGGCCAAGTGAATAATTTCGATGTTCGCTTGGTCGCATTCCAAGAAGATGCGAAGCAGAGCGACGTTAATGCGACCAAAGAGAACGCAGATAAGCCTGCCGCAGAAGCAGACAAGCCTGCCGCAGAAGCAGATAAGCCTGCCGCAGAAGCAGATAAGCCTGCCGCAGAAGCAGATAAGCCTGCCGCAGATGCAGACAAGCCTGCCGCAGATGCAGACAAGCCTGCCGCAGATGCAGACAAGCCTGCCGCAGATGCAGACAAGCCTGCCACAGATGCAGACAAGCCTGCCGCAGATGCAGATAAGCCTGCCGCAGATGCAGATAAGCCTGCCGCAGAAGCAGATAAGCCTGCCGCAGATGCAAGTGGATCAGGGGAGCCCGCTGAGCCCAAGGTGGAGAGCTTTGAAGAAGCACGAGCAGGAGTCGCCGAGAGGCTGGCTCGCCCCCGAGCAGAGGCCCGTTTGAAGGCTGTCATGTCCCAGATTGTCGCCCAGATGCGTCTCTATTTCAGTGAGCGGTCGATTGCAAGCGGTATGGGAGCGGAGTCACGAGACAAGGTTGGCAACGATGTGAAGGCGAAAGTATTGGCAAAGATCGAGGAGTCGGTGCCAGCCGTCAAAAATGATGCCGCAATCGCATCGCTCGTTTCTGCCTCGCTCGCTACCGCAATCAAAACCGGCAACGGCACGGAATTCAAAGAAACGATTCTCGGCGATAGCCTCAATGAATCACAGTTCACGAACCAGCAACGTACCGAAGTTCAGAAGGCTTTTGATGCGGAGGTCGCGAATGGCTCTTTGAGAGGGAAAATTCGACCCGATTTAGCAGGCTTGGCTTCCCAGTATGGCCTGACTTTTGAGACCATCGGCCCTTATGACGCAGTGACCATTGGTGAAGAACCGATTGCCAGCTCAACTGAGGTCAATGTGGGAATGAATCAACAGGCCCCGAGTTTCACTCAAATGATGTTCACGCTCACCCCAAGTGGCGAGCCCTATCAACCCACGTTCTCTCCGCTCAGCACACGCGATTTCAACGGCAACCAGTACACAAGCTGGAAGATTGACGACAAGCAAGCCTTTATTCCAACGCTGGGCGAAGCCCGTGACGAAGTCGTCAATGCATGGAGGACGATCGAGGCGCGTAAACTTGCCTTGGCCGCGGCGAACGAAATTGTTGAGCAGGCAGAGAAAACACCAGAGAAGACATTGGCAGATCTCGTTCCCGAAGCGAGGCGTCAAGACTTCCTGAATAACTCAATTGAGCCATTCCCGTGGATGGAAGCCACGTTCCGTGGGATGCCTTTGAGTGGAATGCCACAACTTGCAGCAATGGGCATGCGATTCGCTGATGGGTACACCATTGGGAATGTCAGTGCCCTGAATAACGTGGGTGAAGAGTTCATGGAGTCCGTCTTCGCTACTTCCGTCAATGGAACGGCTACGGCTGTCAACCGGGATGGGACGGTGGTTTACGTGGTGAGGCCGACCGCCTTCATCCCCGCAATGGATATCCTGCAGGAACAATTCAAACAGCCGGCGAATCGTGAAACGCAAGTGTTGCAAATGCTCTCCGGCGGCGACAATAACGGGATTCTTGAAGGATTCTTCAAGTCGGTCGACGACAGCGCAGGGTACGTAAATTACACGAACGATGGAAATCAGTGATCGCGGATGAGGTTTCCCGTTGGTAAACGGTACCCTGATCACTCATTGAACACCTGCGTGAGCCAGGGCTTTCAGGGCCAGAGCTTTCAGGGCCAGAGCTTTCAGGGCCAGGGCGACGCACTGTTCTAGCGAACTGCCTGAACGAGTCAGTGCGGGGTGACTGTCAGCCTGACGCGGCATTTCTTGTGCAACGGTTCTTGTGCAACGGTTCTTGTGCAACGGTGGATCTTGCCACATTGAAGTCGGTCGTGAATCGGATCGGGAGCGATTATCAAACAGTGACTCGTGGATCGAGTCCGAGGGCACTGTTTTCTTCGATATCGCGGTAAACTCCCGCATACTTCCATGCTTTGTTAAGAAACGATGAAGGCATCGTTAACTCTCTTGTTTTAGTGCTTCCGCTCTTGAAATGCAGGTGTTAATTTTCCGATCTCAGTACTACTCGAATTCATCGAGAGTCGCTGGACATTTTGATGATGCACTGCATGACTTGCAGCATATGGATTGGCACGGCAGGATCTTGGTATGGATTGGCAAAAGAGCAAGATAGCGACATTGGCGTGGAACGCGTCAGTTCCTCGGTTTTCGTTTGGGACTTCGAAGCTCGCCCTTGTCTTGATTGGGTTTGCATTGGTTCACACCGGCGCAGTTGTTGCGGTTGAGCCAAACGTCGTCCGGGGCACGATTTCACGTTTGAGGTCTTTGGAGCAAGTGTTGTCGCCTGTTGGTTTGGTTGAAGGGGAAGCCCGATGCCAAGAGATGACGGCGTATTACTGGGATGCAAATCCGGAGCTCGAGTTGGAGCTCAATGCGGCCAAGCAGAACTTCAAGGCCTCCAAAACCGCTCATCGTCGCATGACCCTCGTCGCTGGTCCTGCTGGTGTGGGAAAAACGTTTGTCAAACGCGGTGTCTATTCGGGGCTTCCGTCGGAAGCATTGTGGAAATTTGACGCTCGTGAGTTGTTCCAAGAGTACTCCAGGCTTGGGTTGGCAAAGCAGACCCCGGATTTGCATGATGGAGCGACTGTCTTCAATCATATGCTGTCGTTGACGCCCGAGGGGCGTCAACGATTCTTGACTTGTGTGATGCGGTCAACGGCCAGTTTCGTGGTGGTTGATTCGCTTGATGAAATTCACCCACGAGATTACGTGTTTGTGCTGCAAACACTCGAGAAGCTCGTTCGTGTGCCCACACGCAACTTTGTTCAGGTGGTCGTCTTTGGGCGTCCATTTTCTTTCGCGGATTATTGGCATCAGGTCGATCCGAATGAACGTCAGGACATCGTTCACGAGTTCACGTTGCGAAAGCCCGATTTTTGCACGACCGGGGACATTCTGGTTTCCAATTGGAATTTCGATTCCTGGAAGTTTGGACTGCGGAGGGTTTCGGATGACAGGCACAGAACGGTCCGCTTTGCCGACTATCAAGCATGGTGCGAACGAGGATTCCCCCGCGATCAGGAATTCTCGGATATCGTTTTCCAAGCCAATCAACACATGACGCCCGAAGCACGCGAAAAGTTGAATCGATGGATCGCAGAGGAACCAGCGGTCGCTGCCGTGATCTCCAACCTGGCTGGTAATGGAATGGTCCGGGAAATTCTGGTGGACCAATTGCAGGCTGGTCATGAGTTTGATGAGAACGTATTCATGGATCAGTTTCTCACGCGCTGGCTGAAGCGTGATACCCAAAGCGACGATCGTCCAAGCCAGATAAAACCAGCTCATCTCGATGCTTATCTTGGGTTGCTGGAAAACGTGGCTGCAAAATACTCAACGACCGTAAGAGACGATGGAAGTTTTCTCGTCAACAGTGATGCCGAAGCTAAAATCAAACTCAACGGACGCGAATTTAAGGTGTCCGTCAAAAGTCTTCTGAATCGCTCAGGTCTGGTGACGGTGGTGCCATTTGGAGAGGCGGGCGCTCAATATCGGTTTGAGCCTTTGTGGTTGCACCGATTGTTGACCAGCAGGCACGCCAGTCGCGTGGAAAACGCCAGAGTCGAGCAGACGCCGGTCGCGTTTCGTTTACCCTGACCGACCCTGTGGTCTGCCTTCTTTGGTCCACGCTTGACGCTCGTGTGGCGACTCGTGTTGAGGACCTGTTCCGAGTTTTGCTTGTCGCCAGCGATTCGTCTGGTAGGTTGGCATGTTTGGACGGGAAAATGCGAGAGTTTTCTCGGCGGGTCTTGGAACTTGGGAGCTCGGATGGACCAACAAACGGATGTCCTGATTTGCGGAGCTGGCCCTGTTGGGTTGAGTCTTGCGACTCAACTGGAGGTCATGGGAATATCCTCCTTGGTCATTGATAAGAGTCCGCAACGATCCGCAAAGTCCAAGGCCCTGGTGGTCTGGGGGCGGTCACTGGAATTGCTCAATACCTGCATGGATGCCCATGATTTTCTGAAAGCAGGACGTCCGGTTCGCAAAGCCCGGTTTTATCAAGAAGGCACACCGTTTGCCGAAATTGATTTCACGCGTGCAGAGAGCGAATTCGGAACGGGAGTGCTCATTCCTCAGAGCATGACCGAAAAGCTGTTGGAAGAACGGTTGCTTCAAGTCGGTGGAGCGGTGCGAAGAAAAAATGAATTGGTGTCCTTCGAACAACACAAGGATCAAGTTCACTGCGTGTTGAGGGATGCGGAGGGAGCACGGAAAACTGTGGAAACAAAATATCTGGTCGGTTGTGATGGTGCCCACAGTGTTGTGCGGCATGGATTGGGATTGCCGTTTCCAGGTAATAGAGATGGGTTACGGTGGGTCTTGGCGGATGTGGAATTGTCTGGTGAGGTGCCAGAGGCTGATGTCGCTTCGTTCTGGAGTCGGTTGGGAATCCTGCTACTGTTCCGATTTGGTGAGAACGTTTGGCGCGTTGTTGCCGAGGAACCGCTGGCCAGCGAGGGTGCCCCAAGAAGGGATCCGACCCTTGAGGAAATTCAAAAACACCTTGATCAACGGGGTGTGGGTAACGTTCGAGTAAGCAACCCGACATGGCTCTCCGAGTTCCGGGTGAGCGAACGGAAGGTTGAGAACTATCGGGCAGGCAACGTATTTTTGGCAGGGGACGCGGCACATGTTCATAGCCCTGCTGGAGGGCAGGGCATGAACACAGGAATTCAGGACTCGTGCAATCTTGCATGGAAGATCGCATGGCAGCTTCGAGGAACAGCCAACGCGACCTTGCTTGACAGTTATTCGCAGGAGCGTAGTCAGGTGGGAACGATGGTGGTGAAAACCACTTCGCACATGACGCGAATTGCCACCACCGAGTCGCGTTTGTTGCAGAGCGTTCGCAATGCGGTGGCAAAAATCGCACTGCATTTCGAATGGGTGCAGGGCAAAGTGCGGCAAAATCTGGCTGAATATACGGTTGCCTACAGGGATAGCCCGCTCAATGGAAGTGATTCCCGATCGGGCCGAGCAAGTCTCAAGTGTGGTGATCGTGTTCCGAATATTCGCTGGAGAGATTTGGCTGGTGAGGCCCAAACGCTATATCAGCATCTGTCGGGAGCGAAGGCTGTCTTGTTGATTTTGAATACCAGAGATGCCAATGCGTCAGAATTTTCGGGCCAGAAACCAAGCCGAAAGGAATTCCCGGGTCAGGTCACTTCAAGTCAACGGCACTCGTGGGTGACCATCCGTTTGGTCGCCGTCGATGATTTCTCGGTGCCTCTGCAAGGCACGGGCGAAACTCAGTTGGGTCTGAACGGCGTCGTGCTGCGCGATGAGATCGAGACATTGGAACTCGGATCCAACGGATGGGCCATCATTCGGCCTGATGCGTATCTTGGGGCTGCAGGCAACTGCGAAGATATGCAGGCAGCGAGGCAGTGGTTGAATCTGATTGCGACGAAGTGAAAAAAGGGGCGCTTCCCGATGCATGGCATCAATGCCCGGGCATGAGGCACTGCGGGGCGATTCCTGAGCAACAAGTCTGCGAGAGGTCATGAAATCCGGCCAGGATGGTGGTAGAGCGGAAAGCAGAGAAGAAGTCTTTGTCAACAACCTCGCGGACTTATAGAGTTGGTGCTTGAGAGCGGAGTTATAGAGTTGGTGCTTGAGAGCGGAGTTACAGAGTTGGTGCTTGAGAGCGGAGTTACAGAGTTGGTGCTTGAGAGCGGAGTTACAGAGTTGGTGCTTGAGAGCGGAGTTACAGAGTTGGTGCTTTACAGACGGGTTGCGGGACGAGACTTTGTTGCACTCTGGAAATGTAATAGTCGAACCCGCAGTGAATATTTCTGAGAGGAGAGTAAGCGTGTACCGGATTTGGTTTGGCCGTGTCATCGCGTATGACGGTCTGCTGCCGCTGTTGGTGTGGTTGACCCCATGGATGGCTGCAACAATGCTGCCGAATCGTCGTGGGATGATTGAGATACTTGCCATCCTTCTACCCGTGTTGGGCTTCTCAATTCGTTATGTTGCCGGACGCCGATTGATCGCTGCCAATTTCTGTAGTCGGCGTATTCGGCGATTTCAATTTGCCGGTTTGTGTGCTGGTTTAGTTTTGCTGGGCTTCATCGATTGTGTGATCGTTTTGCTTTATGTGATGCCACGTGGAGCACTGCAACAGCCTGGTGACTGGTTGGTGCTTTTGATCCTTCTTGGGATGTATTTTTTGCTCATGGCGGGAGCAATGTTCCCTGGTCGGATACGCTGAACAAGAGTCCGGATACTTCGATTTTGGAAACAGAGGTGCGGGACGTGACTTGATCGGTCACGTTTGCCAGGCTGGTAGCAATCAGACAACCAGATAGCAGTTTGAAATCAACTGGCACGATCAGGTTTCAACTGGCTTGCTCAGGGTCCGGCTTTGCATGGCCGCTGGGTTTCACAAACAGTCCGATGATCAAACCGCCAAGTGCACCGCAGGCTACGGTCCCGGCACCGGTAAGAATCAACCACGTGTCCCGTTTGACTTCATCTGCAGTCCGCGCGTTCTCAATGCTCAGTGTATCGAGCGCGAGGATGTCATAAGCCAAAGTGCCAATGATCAGAAGAATGCCGGAGCAAATCATCAGCCAGCAAAACGTGTACAGCAATTTCATGATTACCCATTACCTCGTTTTCGGGGCTTTCCAGCAGTTTCAGTTTTGAAAAAATACCCTATTGAGCACTCGCGATCAGCTAACTACGGCGTGATTCCGCGCTCAGAAAAACAATCGCAGTCGGATTCTGCCGATTGTATGCCCGTTGGTGATTATCCCTGGTCAATCGGTTCAGCGGTGGGGCTCGATGCGGTATCGCTGAATGACAGCCCATAATCTTTCAAAACAGGAGCTTCCACCGGTCTGTGTGTGTCGGAAGTGCGAAAAGCCAGACCGTCAGCAGATCTCATGGTTACCAACCTGCGTTGCGTTGCAGGTGGGTGTTGACGCGGTGAAACGTATGAATGGTTTGTTGCGTTTATGGTTGTGGTGACTACTTGGGGCCTTGTAGATTCGCTGGTGGTGGCATCCGTCGATGCTGCGGAGGCACAGGTCAAGATATTGCGTTCCTCGACTGCTGAATGAGAGTTGCCACTGAAAAGGTAATATATCTCTTTCCGTCCGAAAAATTTGAAAACCAGATGCGACGCTCTGCTTGGTATTGCACAGATGTCGTGGTGATTCGCGTGATGATTTGGGGGGAGCGTGAAATGAATTCTCTGGCTGCCACGCGTGGCTTTACAGTGTGCTACCCACTAGGCAGTCAAGACTTTGAGGGCATGCCCATGGGAACGCCGGGCTGCGAATCAGCAATACTGACGATCTTGAGTTGCTCAGTAGGTTGGCGTTGTGCTTACAGCAGACAGCATGATTTGAACTCGAACAACACTTTTATGTGTGGTGTCTCCCGTGGTGGTTTCATGAGCCACACATTGATGGCTGAAATACATGAAGTATTCAAGGTGGCCTCGTTGATTGGCACGACTAGGCAGGATCGCATCATTGACTTCCGGGTCAAGCTGACAGCAACGGCAGAGCAGAGAATTGTCGAACTGTCACCCGCCAACGACGGTTCACTACCATCAAGGTGCTAAACGATAGTCAGGTTTGGTTTTATAAGATCAAAGAAGTGGGGCATGGCATTCCCAACCAGATAACATGTGGGATCAATGTTGCTGACGAACTGTGCTGTTTTTTCAGCCTGTTTGGAACGCGATTTTTCAACCAAGCGTGGTGTTGATGTACTGGCAATCGATGCGGCATGCAGTGCAGAGGAAATGGAAATGCTGGCGTAGTCGTCGGGTTTTCTGCGTCCAGAGAGATGATCGATGGTGCCTCGCTCATCCGGTCGTCACACATCCACGTGTGGCATTTTGCCAGCTGAAGCGTTAGGCGAACTCACATAAAACGATTCGCGGATGGTTGCAGAATTTGCTGTAATTCGTGCGGTGTGTCGCTGGACGTCCCGGAGCAGCTTCGGTTTTTGAAATGTCACGACTGCGGGCTGATTCTGTCAGTGACTCGTCCAGAGACAATCAATTTGACCAGGCTAAGTGAGCAATGATCTGCAGTGGTCGCAGATCTCGCAGAGGTGACAGATCTCTCAGAGGTGACAGATCTCGCAGAGAATGCGGGTTCCCAAGTGGGCAGTCAGGACATCTCTGGGGCTCACCCTTGCTGGGACAGTGAGCAAGTAAAAAAGATTGTTACCAAGGATGGTGGTGAGACGCACTTCGGCACACTGTTTGGTGTGATAGTGGTAATTGTCAGCAGCAGTGTCATTGCGATTTTATGCCCACTTCTTGTCCCATCCGGCGGCATGTTCTTTGTCATGGCAGGGGGCCCTGTGCTCGGGCTGGTGCAGATAGCTGTGCTCGTTGGCAACAAACTGGCACTCAAGCAGCGCGGCAAACGGTACGAGAGGAAAAGACGTCAACAGTGGAAAATCGCGGCTGACATGGGCCGGTAAATACGGCAAATCATGCTTGGCATGCGTTGTGCAACCGACGGTTCGCAGCCACGATGGCACAGAGGCATCGGGAGTTTCGTAGGGTTCCTGAACACAAACACAATTCAGACTTGTGCTTGGGAATCCGCTATCATGTTCCGAGGTGATGCACTGAGCACGTGGGAACGCTGGAGCAGATGAGGATGTCGCTGCGTAAGAAAATCTTTGGCAGAAATAAGGGAAATAGCGTTGAATCGTGAGCGAGCGCTGCTTCAACGAGGCGGACTGAATTGAATGACACCTGGGCGGCATTTGATGCCTCTGATTTTGCAGCTGCAATCAATGCCGTTCGCCCATTTCTTACGGTCGCAGATAGAAAAGTGTCGCGTGAGGCACGGAAGCTGGTTGCTTTGTCGGAGTTCCAACAGGAAAACTATCCGGAAGCGATGGTGCTGTTTCAGGGACTGGCTGCTGTAAGTACAGATGCAGCGGATTGGTTCAATGTCATTACTGCCGCGACGCTGGCCGATGAAATACCGACCGCTGAACACGCTTTGTTGGTTGCGATCCAATGCCAGGATGCGTCTGGCCATACGCAGCAGCCAAGCGTTCACTACATCCGCTATTACTTCGGCTGCGCTTTGTGTGATCGCGGTGAATTCGACAAAGCCTTCCGGCAGTTGGAAGAATTGCGTTCTGTTTACGAACGACTCGAAGCCTCGGAGGACAGATTTCTGGATGCCAAGGGTTGCCGCCGCTCGCACAGTGTATGACGCTGGCGGGAGAGGTATTGGTAAAAATGCAGGGAACAGTAGATGGGCAGGAGTGGATGCGGAGATTCGGGAATCAGTTGGATCAGAGTGGTCCTGAGTACCTGCACACCCTGATAAACCGTTTCAATGATTCCGTTTAATCAGATCGTGGGGCGTTGCCTGTTTGCAGTGAATGTTTCTCGCGTGGTATTATCCAGACGGATTTTGTGGTGGTGTGTTTCGGGTATGGTGATGCACACTCTGATTTTTTAACGATATGGGGTGTCGCACTTTTGTGCGTTGATCACACATACAAATCAATTACACGCATCAGGATGGCAATGTTGTATTGAGGGGAGTGCGAAGGACCATGGTGTTTCGGATGTTTAATTTATCGCCGGTAAGGTTGAGTGAGGTTGTTGTGAATTATCTAAAGCTGATGCTCAAATTTGTTGTTGTTATCGCCGTGCTGGGTTGGTGTGGTTGTGGAGAGGGGATTGAATCGCAGCGGGAGAGTGCCGTTTCGAGTGTTGAAGCAAATGCCCAGCGAGAGACGAAAATGCCGCAAGGGAACCTGCAGCGTGATGCGTCCGACGACGTGCCGGAGCAGGAAAGTGCATCGGCGGGAAGTGGCGAAACAGGGGGAACCATTCCAGCGGATGCGAGTACCGAGGATTCTCGGCAAGATGCCAGTTTCTACAGTGTCGCCCAGTATGACGAGAAGCGGGATCCAACCGTGGATCTGGCGATGACAAAGAAGGCTGCTCAAAAGACACAAAAGCGAATTTTGATTCAGGTCGGCGGTGACTGGTGTAACTGGTGCGGACGCCTTGCTGAGGTTTTGGTTGAAAATGCAGAGATTCGCTCGGTTCTTGAAGAAAATTTCCTGCTGATGAAGGTGGCATCACAGACGAAATACTCGGATGCATTCCTAACGGATTATCCGCGCATCAATTCGTACCCCCATCTGTTTGTGCTCTCTGCCAAAGGGGAGCTTCTGCATTCCCAGGACATGGAGGAAATGGAGCTGGGTGAAGGGTATGACAAGGACGCATTGCTGGAATTTTTCGAGGCTTGGGTGAGTGGTGTGGGGAATGGAGTTCCTGGCGAATTGAACCAGGCGACGCAGTGAGTGCGTCACACAATCAGTGAAACCGGGGTGGAAAAAATATTTCGAGACTACGTGATCTGCTTTCGTGGCTTGTTTGAGGGCTTTTCAACATTGGGAGTGGGCAGTGGCTGGTGTATCGCGAAGAACTTGGCTGTACGGCAGCACTGTTGCGGGGGCGGTGGCAAGTGGAGATGTGGCAACGGCGTTGGAAATGCATGCAGGTCAGAAGCCTCATGCGAATGCAGGGTACGATTATCGACGCCCGCAATTCAAATCGGGTAGTCGCCTTGTGTTTCAAGGTGATTCCATCACTGATATGAAATGGGGACGCAATGAGAAGGATCGAAATCATTATTTGGGTCACAGTTACGTGTATCTGATTGCGGCGCGTCTTGGGGTTGATCTGCCAGAAGCGAAACTTGATTTCTATAATCGGGGAGTAAGCGGTCACAAGGTCGGGGACTTGCGAAAACGATGGGACAAAGATGCGATCGGGCTTAAGCCTGATCTGCTAAGTATTCTGGTTGGTGTGAATGATGTTGGCCGTCATTTGAACGGTATTGATGTGGATCACTGGGAAGACGATTATCGATTCATGCTCAATGCGAGCCGGTCCGCAAATCCGAGCTTGCGGATTGTCCTGCTCGATCCATTTGTGGTGCCCTCGGGCAGGCTTGCAAATCGCGCCGCCTATCAATCCTGGCGAGGTCAGGTGGAGCGATTGCTTCCCATTGTTGCGCGCCTTGCAGATGATTTTGATGCCGTGCATGTAGAAACTCAAATGATGTTCGACGCTGCTACAGAGAAGGTGTCGCCCGAGCATTGGATTTGGGATGGGGTGCATCCGCTGCCACAAGGTCATGAATTGATTGCACGACAGTGGATTGCCAAGGTGAGCGAGCGTTGGCCCTTGTGACGCAAACGGCGGAGGGTGAACCGCAGCGTCTGATTGGCAGCAGATCACGGGGGCTCGTCTCCGCAATGTTGCTTCTGTCGCAAAGTTGGATCGGCTGCGGCGTGGTTCGGTTTGGGTTTGATTAATTGAGGAGAGTGTTTCGGTGGATTCCAGTCAAACGATGTTGATCTCAAGGCGTGATGCAATTTTGTCAGTGGCAGGGACCGCGGCAAGTGTCGCTGTCTTGCGCGGAAATGAATTAGCTGCGTTTCGGGGAGACGCTGACGCCAAGGCAAAAACCGCATTCTGCTTTGTCACAGATACTCACTACTTGGCGGATAAA
This sequence comes from Planctomycetaceae bacterium, assembly GCA_002862205.1. GTDB lineage: Bacteria > Planctomycetota > Planctomycetia > Pirellulales > Pirellulaceae > Rubripirellula. The sequence continues at coordinate 40,350 of PKCN01000315.1, forward strand.
CAGAACCCTGAGGCGATGGATTCCCAGTCTGCGGGAATTTGCCGTCGTCTGGTTGAGACTCTCAACAAGCTTCCAGGGGAACGCATTGCTGAGAAAGCAGGAAGCGGTAGGGTCTCAGAAATTTCTGGAGTCATTCATGGGGGTGATTTGGTCGACAGTGCAGACAAGCGAGGCGGTGTCTATCCACGCATGTATGCAACCGAATTCGCCGCTTTTGAAGCAGACTATGGACTCAATGGAAGCGACGGACTACTGAACTATCCAGTCTATGAAGTCTATGGAAATCATGATGGACCACAGGGAGACACGCTGGTTGTCGAGGGAATCAAACGGCGAAACAAGCAACGTCCGGGGCTGACGAAAGTGTCCTCGAACGGGCTGCACTACTCATGGGATTGGAAAACCGTTCACTTTATAAATTTGGGAATCGTTGTCGGGCAGTCCGGGGGGGATCTTCAGCGTCGGCGGTATGCACCCATGGATAGTCTCCAGTTCCTCAAAGACGACTTGCAGCAGATGGGTGACAAGACGCGTCCGGTCGTGATCACTCAGCATGTCGACCTCGCTCGCTATTCCATTGCGTACACGAAAGATGAACAGAAGTTCTTGCAGATGGAATGGCACCCTCAGGATGTGAAGTCATTCCATGAAACGGTTGAACCCTTTCACGTGATTGCGAATTTCTTCGGCCATACGCACCGCCGCGAGATTTTTGGATGGAATGGTACCCCCATGCGCCAGCAGTTCAACGAGGCAGATGTGGATGCTTTTAACGGAGACAACAGTAGCCATTTCCATGGTGGAAAACAGGCGTTTTTCTATGTCGAACTTTCAGAAAATGATCTGGTGGTTCGCGAGGTGGTGACCGATGACGGTTGGCGAACGCACGGCTGGGCCGAAACCATTTGGGGAAAGAAATTTTGAATCCCGAGCCTGCCGATTGCGATGGCAGGTTGAGCATGCAGAGTGGCACAACTGCCAATTGCAAAGCAGTCTGTCAGGATCACCGCTACCAACAAAACCGCTACCTGCAAATGCTGGCCTCATGAGTTGATGCCGGCAAGCTCGGTCTGGAAAAACTCGGGCTGGGTAGCCAGACGCCTGCTTGGGTGAGGCTACCTGAGTGCAGAGATTGGGGTCGTGGATGTCAGCCAAATCAGGAGGCCGTACAGAATGTAAGTTCCGACGACTCCGATCACCAACCAGAGGGCGACGCTTGAGCAACCGCTCAAGTGGGCAAGTGAATTTGCATTGGTTGTGCGTCGGATTGTTTTGGGGGTGTTACGCTCGCTAATCCCACCAGTAGCCATTTTTCTACTCCTCTAAGAAATTCACCGCCTGTTGGAGAAAACCGCATCTGACACTACTGAAATCTACGTCAGGATTTCGATTAAAGTGTAAGAAAATCACATTAACATTCATTAGCGGGGCTGTTTTTTTCCTTTCCGGTGGAAAAAACCCAGAAACGGGTGGCTTTTTGGACAGTTTTTCTCGAATCAGGCAGGTTGGGGGACCTTGAGAGCTGAACCGTTTGCGGTTCGGAGACAGATTCACGATGGAATCGGCCTCATGAAATGTAGGTGCAGAATTGTTTGGGAAGTGAGATCGAGAGGCCCTGTGGTTCGTTTTTGTGGCCTCGTAATCCAACGTCTGCAGATTGTTGGGAGAACAAAACAACGTTCATCCGTGCAACTCGCTCGCTTCCGATCTGCGTCCGCTCATGGCTGGGATATTTGAATGGCTGGGATATTTAGATCGTTGGGGTGTTCTAGGGTTGGTTCCACAAACCAATGTGGCTGAGTCAGCATTCAGGGATTCTTACTGCGCCGGTATTCGGGGGTTCTTGCTGAGCCAGTATTTGGGGAATTTTGCAGCAGCATCCTGGGCAGTGCGTGGGGCAGTGCACGTGTCATGAGGCGGGACGGAAGGAGTTGGGGCATCAGCTCTTTGTATCAGTTTGTTTTCGCGTGGGCATGGAAACTGCAATCCGACGTAGCGGTTTAATCGTCAATATCAGAATCTCTGCTGCTGATCAGGCTGTTTTTAGCGTTGAACGGTTTCGGCCTGGCCACGCGTGACGGGTGAAAGTGCGAGCCAGGCAAGCTGGGCTTCATGATAAGGTCTGGGCATTGGGGTATTTCCGCAGCCCCAGATGCAGGACTGCATTTCCAGTGGTTGTATTCGCGACTTCTGAATTTGTTGGACGTTCCCTTCGTTGTGAGTCAATGGATTGATACTTATACTGAGGATGGAAATTTACGAGGACTGTTTTTGGTGCAACTTATGGCGTTTTTAGCAACTGAACGCGATGGCGAACGCAGCGGTGACGATGCGAAGTTTGAGCTCGTCACTGGTGAAACGACGATCGGACGCCATCCCGATTGCGGGATTGTGGTGGATGCTGGGGCTGTCAGCCGTATGCATGCGAAGGTGATTAATGATGGCACCGGCCATTATTTGGAGGACATGAGTAGTCGGAATGGCACTTTCCTGAATGGTCAGTTGATTTCCGGATCTGCTCTACTCAAAGAGGGAGATCGCATTCGAATCAGCGACGTTGAATTCGTCTTTGATAGCGGTAAAGAGAGCCAGAACGTTCCCGATCTGTTCAAGGGAGCTGAGGCCTGCAATGGCACCAAATTTGGTGTCATGATGTATGACGAAAATGAAACGGCTCAATTGAGCGGTAGTAGCAGCGCGAAGGTTGAGTACCGCAGTTCAGCCGACGGGTTGAAAATGTCGGCGACGCCTGAAGCAAAGCTTGAGGCTTTGATGCAGATCAACCGTAACCTGGGAAATGTCCTTGCAGTGGAAGAGGTGTTGCCCAAGGTGCTTGAGAGCCTGTTTGATATTTTTCCGTCGGCAGATCGCGGGTTCGTCGTCATGGTGACGGATACGGGTGATCTCATCCCACGCTGGGTGAAGACCCGCGGTGCGCATGATGAAACAGAAACATTGAGGATCAGTCGGACGATCATCCGCGAAGTCATGTCAACGGGAGAGGCAATTCTGTCAATTGACGCGTCAGATGATGAACGTTTTGATTCCAGCCAATCCATCGCCGATTTTTCGATTCGATCGATGATTTGTGCTCCCTTGAAAGACGCCGATGGTAATGCGTTTGGTGCTCTGCAAATCGACTCCACACAGGGGGGCGGGCAATTCATGGAAGAGGACACCGACCTTCTTTCTGGAGTTGCGGCACAAGCTGGCATTGTCATCAATAATGCCCGCATGCATGAAGCTGCCCTGAAGCAAAAAGAGGTTCAACAGGATCTGAAATTGGCGACCGAGGTCCAGCAGGCATTCTTGCCCGATAGCGAACCGGTTGGCACCGGATACAGAGTCAGAAGTTTCTATCAGGCTGCTAACCACATCGGCGGCGATTACTTTGACTACATCGAGATGGCCGATGGCCGCATTGGTGTTGTGGTGGCTGACGTGGTGGGCCATGGAGTCGCTGCGGCGATGTTCATGGCGAAATTGTCAGCTGAAACACGATTCTGCCTCGCTCGCGAACCCGATGTTGCCAAAGCGATCGTGCAGTTGAATGATCGCATGAGCCGACTGCAGGTGGAACGGTTCATCACCTTCCTGCTTGTCGTCATCGACCCGGCGTCGGATTGCATTACTATCGTCAATGCCGGGCATATGGCCCCTGTGATTCGTGCCCACGAGGATGGCGCGATTTGCGAACCGGGTGAAGAGGAGTCCGGCTTGCCTATCGCAATTGACAGCGGAATGGATTACGAGGCTGTGCAACATCCGATGAATGTGGGTGACCTTGCAGTGCTGTATACAGACGGGATCGATGAGGCGATGGATGCCAACGATCAGCTCTTTGGTATCGAACGTGTTCGCCAATTGACGGCTGCAGGTGGAGATGCGGAGACCGTAAAAGACCGGATTGTGGCAGAAGTGCACACTCATATGGGCGACGCACCACCATTCGATGATATGTGTCTCGTTGTCATTGAGCGAATGGAAAAAAAGAACGCTGAGCCGGTTACCACCGAGCAGAGTGAAGCGATTGAGGAAGTTCCCGCAGGTTAATTCGATCACTCATGATTCGATCTCATGCCGGGAACCGTTCGGGGTGGCGATCTCTCTTTTGAATTCGCTGTCTGTCATGGAGGGGAATGGCGACTTGGACGCCTCTCTTGCGTCATGCCAGGATCCAAATGTCTTGCCAGGATCTAAACGGGGCGTTGCCAACTCATCCTGCCGGAGTCACTGAAGATCTGTTTTCGACGGAAATCTTTGACTCGTGGGCGTGGATTCCGCAGAGGGTGGTCAGCAAGGAGATTTGCTATGAATGAGAATGTTGCGAGGAAACGATGCGTGGTACGGTACGAGGGCCGTGTTCAGGGAGTTGGGTTTCGTTTTAACGCGGTGAGGCAAACTGCGGGACTATCGGTGCACGGCTACGTACGCAATGAAGCAGACGGCTCGGTCCTGTTGGATGTCGAGGGAACTGCATTGGATGTCAATCGGTTACTCACGCGGATCCAAGCGGAGATGCAGGACAACATTGAGGGAATTCAAGTCGATGAGGGGCCACTGACAGGCGTTGCAGAAGGATTCATCATCCGTCACTGATCGTTTCCCTGTCACTCATCGTTTCCCTGTCACTGATCGTTTCCCTGTCACTGATCGTTTCCCTGTCACTCATCGTTTCCCTGTCACTCATCGTTTCCCTGTCACTCATCGTTTCCCTGTCACTCATCGTTTCCCTGTCACTCATCGTTTCCCTGTCACTCATCGGCGAACTTATCGGATGGGGGCACGGGTTAGCGTGCTTTGCAGCCAATCAGGAATGAGCGTTGACATCGCTCCTGAGGTGAAATTTCGGGTGGGTTACTGAATCGGACCCTTCCTCGTTAAACTGCTCGAATGAAAGAAATAGAGCAATATGATTACGACCTCCCGCGTGAGTTGATCGCTCAGGAACCGTTGGCCACACGTAGTGATTCCAGGTTGATGCTGGTCGAACGCAAGACGGGGCGCATTGATCACATGCACGTCAGGGATCTACCAGACATTTTGGAGCCACGCGATGCGGTGGTTTTCAACAACAGCCGGGTAATGCCAGCTCGATTGGTGGGCTACCGCAAAGAAACGGGTGGCCGTTGGCAGGGGTTGTTTCTTCGCGCTGATGCACAGTCTGGCGTCTGGGAAGTGCTGACAAAAACCCGCGGGAAAATCAAACCAGGCGAACGCATCACGGTGCAGGATCGCGATGCTCGTGATGGAATGGAGCTTGAAGTGGTTGCCAGGACCGAGGGAGGCAATCTGCTCGTGCAACCGCATCTGCCTGATGGGTTCGTCGATTTGCAGGGCGGACCCACCAAAGAACTGAGTGAACCAGCCGACTGGCTTGATCGATATGGCAGAATTCCGCTGCCTCCCTACATCCGTGATGGGCAAATGGTGGATGCTGATATTGAACATTATCAGACGGTGTTTGCCAAACAGCGCGGCAGCGTCGCGGCACCCACGGCTGGATTGCATTTTACGCAAGCCTTACTTGAACGCGTACGGCGGATGGGGGTTTATCTGGCTGAGGTCACGCTGCATGTTGGGATTGGAACTTTTCGGCCTATCCAAGTGGAACAGCTTGATGATCACCAAATGCACCAGGAATGGGGTAGCTTGGACGACGTGACCTGTCGTTCAATCAATGGCCGGCGTGAGCAAGGCGGCCGCTGCATCGCAGTGGGGACCACCACCGTGCGGGTGTTGGAATCTGCGGCTAGAAATGATCAGGGGCTTCAAGCGTGGCAGGGTGAGACAGATATTTTCATTCGACCACCCTTTGCATTTCAGGCGACCGACGGATTGTTGACGAATTTTCACTTGCCACGCAGCTCCTTGCTGGTCTTGATCAGTGCATTTGCAACCCGTGAGTTGGCGTTGGAGGCCTATCAAAAAGCGATTGAACAAGAGTATCGTTTTTACAGCTACGGGGATGCTATGGTCATTGTGTGATCGATCCTCTGGTTGTTGTGTGATCGATGCTCTGGTTGTTGTGTGATCGATCGTTTGAGGTCAAATTTCCAGTTTTCCAGTCATCAGCGTATCAGGGCGATGCCCCGTTTCTACGATGTACTCGCTTAATCTGACTAAACGTTAAATTAAGACTTTAGCAATCGGGCAAAAAGTTCGGGTCGTGACGATCAGAGCTTCTGTAGCGTGCAAGTAAGCTTAAACGCCTGTCTTTCTTTGATTCTTTTCCCACGAATTGCCTACGCGTGTCTCATGTTTGACCAACATGAAAAGTCGTTGATCGGTGACAGCCGTTGTCCGGTTGACACCTAACGACTTGATTCTTCCGGTCCCGGCGGCCGGATCACTTTAATACGATTAGCCGCATAGGGAAAACCAATGACCAGAATTAACACGAACGTACCGTCGCTTGTCGCCCAGAACCGTCTTCAGGCAAGTAACAGTGACTTGAACTCAGCCTTGACTCGTCTTAGCACGGGCCTTCGAATCAACAGTGGTAAGGATGACCCTGCCGGTTTGATCGCCAGTGAGGCTCTGCGGAGCGAAATCACGGGTTTGAATAAGGCAGTGACCAACACACGCCGAGCGGGACAGATTATCACCACCGCCGACAGCGCGATGGGACAGATCAACAGTTTGCTTAACGATGTTCGCGGCTTGGTTGTTGAAGCAGCCAACACGGGAGCACTGAGCAGCGAAGAAATCTCGGCTAACCAGTTGCAGATTGACAGCTCACTCGAAGCGATCAACCGAATCGCTCAATCCACGACTTTCCAGGGACGAAAACTTCTCGATGGATCGTTGGATTACACCAGCACCATCGGTGCTGCAAGTTCAGTCGCTGATTCGAGTATCCAAAGTGCCCAGCTTGGAACCAGCGGTTCACTGGCTGTGAATGTGGTGGTTGACACCGCTGCAAGCCAGGCATCTTCCAACGTCGGTGCAGCAGGGTTCACGGCGGCAGCAGCAGCGAGCACAACGGTCACCAGCGGTGCCGATGTGATCACGATCACAGCAGCCAGCACTGGATCGGATTTCAACGATGTGCAAGTTGCCTTCACAGACGACGCCGCAATTGGTGACGTTGCTGCAGCGGCTGCTTACGATGCAACGCAACGCACGATCACCGTGACGTACAATTCGGCAGCAGCGACTACCACTAATAGTGACATGGATGCGATCACCGCTGCTATCGGTGCATTGGGCGATTTTGGTGCTGTACTTGTTGGAACAGGAACCAATGCATTAACCGAACCTGCCACGAATGCAACCACTGGCGACAGTGGTGGTGAAGTCCTCAACGCTGACCTCGTCTTCCAGTTGACTGGATCCGGTGGAGCGGAAACCTTCAATTTCAGCTCAGGTACATCCAAAGGCCAGATCGCAGACGCAATCAGCCTGGTATCTGACAGCACTGGTGTATCGGCATCGGTTGCAGGCGGAATCTTGAATGTGACTTCGACAGATTATGGTACCGATGCACTGGTTGATATTGATGTTATCAGCGAGGGAGCAGGCGGAACGTTTGGGACAACTTTGTCGGCAGCTCGCGCGACAGGAACCAATATCGTCGCTAGCGTCAACGGCATCGAGGCAGAGGGTGTTGCTAACACGCTTTCGATCAACACAAGCACCCTTGATTTGAGCTTGACCGTGGATGCTGGAAGTTCAACCAACTTCTCTTTCAACATCACAGGTGGTGGAGCGACCTTCCAACTGGGGGCTGATGTGACAAGCACACAGCAAGCCAGCATCGGAATCGCAAGCGTTAGCACAGGCCAGCTTGGCGGTGCAACGGGACGACTCTACGAGCTTGGTAGTGGTCAGGCAAAAAGCTTGTCCAACGATGTCAGCGGTGCAGCAGATGTTATTGACGAAGTGATCAATAAAGTGACTTCCGTTCGTGGTCGTCTTGGTGCGTTCCAGTCCACAACCCTGGAAAGTAACCTCGTCAGCTTGAACGAAACCGCTGCTAACTTGCAGGAAGCAGAGAGCTCGATCCGTGACGCTGACTTCGCTGCCGAGTCCGCGAACCTTACACGTGCTCAGATCCTCGTGCAGTCGGGTACAAACGTACTCGCACTCGCGAACCAGAACCCGCAAAACGTGCTTGCACTGCTTCGATAGAGCAAAGCGATCACTGTGATTTAAACATGGCGGCCACTCAACTTGAGTTGAGTGGCCGCTTTTTTTGTTTGAGCTTGTATCTGTTGAGCCTTAGGAGTCGACTGGATGGCGGCAGCGATGCTCTATACCGGCATTTGATTTTCGGGTGCAGTTCAAATTGCAGTTCAAATTGCAGTTCAAATTGCAGTTCAAGTGTCAGGCCAATGTTGTTTGATCCTCTGGTTTGCCGCTGTCCAACGGTTGATGGTGGGTGGTGTATTTGTAATTCAAAACACAACCTAGCATCCCGACCAAGGAAACGAGGCCTACCATGCCAAAGACATATTGATGACCCTGCCTACCCGGATATTCATCAATCAGAAACCCTGTCAATGCACCAAAGAAAACATCGGGAAGAAATCCCACTAGTGATACCAGTCCAGCTGCCGTGCCTAGCAATGCTGGAGGAATGCGTAAATCATCGAACACTGCGAAGTAGATCCCACGCAATCCATACATCGTGGATGCAGTGGTGACGGCGACCATCATCAGACCTAGCCATGGCAGAGAGTTAGGGTTTATGAGAGCAAATGATGCATTCCCCAGTGCGGCCAGCATGAACAGGACGATCATGGAGCGGAAGTGATTAAAACGATCCGCGACCAACCCCGCTCCGATTGCAGCAAATGGGCGAGCCCAGAAGGTCAGTGTTGTTAGCTGGGACGATTGCAAATCAGATGTGTTGTAAACGTCAACTGCATAAATGCCGTAATTGTCGATGCTCTTGTATCCGCAGTAGGCACACAGGACGACTAGCCCATGTAGCCAGATCGAGGGGCGACGGACGAGCAGTGAGAGCGATTTCGTTGACAGGATGGGACGCTGGTCAGATGCTTGGGGGGATGAAATCGTTCTCAAACAGAGCGGGAGCAGCAATGCGGTTGCGGCGACTAAAACGATCGTTGCAATGATGATTGTTTGCAAGGCGTTTGCAAGTTGTTGAGGTGAGGCGTCTTGATTTTGTGGAAGCAGTTCACCGAACAGCAGCGTCATCGCTGTTGCAACCACGGCTGCAAATAGCCCACGGCCGGCGTCGAGTAGGCCAAATGCTGTCGCTTGGTGCCTTGCGCCTCCCAGGGCATGGGTGACTTTGAGCATCGCAGACCAGAACAATAAGATGGTTGTCATTCCAAAGTAAGCATAGATGCAGCACAGCAAGGCGCGGGTCGGGTGTCCCAGCAAGGCAATGCCCCCTGCGGCTGTGGCAATCAGTGCGATGCACATCAACCATCGCGGAGAAAAGCGGTCAGACAGGGGGCCTCCGAGACCATACGCAAGCATTGCTACGACGCCATAGCAGGAAAACGCCAACCCGAAATCTAAGTTGCTGATTCCCCACGCCTCTAGCATCGTAGGTCGGAAAAGCCGAGGTAATACGAAGGGCAGGAAGAAGATTGACTCTCCGGCAAGGATCACCGGCCATAGCAGCCACAGCTTGATGCGCTCGCTATCCGGTTGCTGAGGTTGCTTGTGACTCAATGTTTAACAATCCCGAAGCGACGTAGGGGGTGAATGGGGTGACTTTAGTGGTTGGGGAGGCTTTGGGGTTGCTGCCGGGGCGGCTCGCGGTGCACAAAAATGGGGGGAAAGGGACCGTGTAGCGGTCGCACGTGACGAATAGACTTGGGTGCCAGTCCGGTTGTGACGGTTGGTGCGGTTGTCCGCTGACAGGTTCGACATTCCCCCCGTGTCTGCTAAATCCCAGCGGGGAATTGTAGCAGTTGGTTCCGATGAAGATCCACGGAGACACACCCAAGCCAGAGATCGGATTCAATGGTGGTGTGTCTGTCCCGGTCCATCGCGGCCGGCTTAAATATCATCGTCCGCGATCAACCATCTGGATGGAACCACCATGACACGTATCAATACAAATGTCCCGTCGCTCGTTGCCCAGAGCCGATTGCAAAACAGCAATCAGGACTTGCAGACCGCACTGACTCGCCTCAGCACAGGACTTCGGATCAATACCGGAGCCGATGACCCTGCTGGTCTGATTGCCAGTGAAGCACTTCGCAGCGAGATCACGAGCCTCGGAAAAGCCGTCAGCAACACGCGGCGTGCCAGCCAGATCATCAGCACGGCTGATAGCGGGCTCGGCCAGGTTAGTAATCTGCTCAATGATATTCGTGGTCTGGTCGTCGAAGCGGCTAACTCCGGCGGTTTGAGTGCTGAGGAAATCGCGGCAAACCAGCTTCAAATCGATAGCTCGCTTGAAGCCATCAACCGGATTTCTCAGTCAACCACTTTCCAGGGAAGCAAACTGCTTGATGGAACACTTGACTTTGTCAGCACTGCTCGCAGCGTGGCCTCGGTTCGGGATATCAATATCGATCAGGCGAACCTTGGCGCTGTGGGGCAGATTAGTGCCGATGTGGTGATTGATAGTGCGGCCACTCAGGCGGCGATAACGGCTGCGACTGGCGGCTTTACCGCGGCGGCAAATGCGACGGCGACGTTCGTAACAGGCACTGATAGCATTACGATAACCGCGGCAACTGCAGGGTCAGATTTCAACGATGTTCAAGTGCAGTTTGTGGACGACACCACTGCTGGTGATGTTGCAGCGTCGGCTTCGTTTGACACTGCTCAGCGGACGCTCACCGTGACGTACAATTCGACTGCAGCTACATCGACGAACCGCGACATCGACGCCATCGCCGCAGCAATTACGGCGGATGGAACGTTTACGGGTGCAGTTGTCGATGTCAATGGTGCTGATGCGTTCGTCGAGCCCACAACCACACCGTCGACTCTCAAGTCCGGCGGTGAAGTACTTATTGCTGATCTTGTGTTCCAACTGAGTGGAGAAGACGGATCCGAGACCTTTAATTTTGGATCAGGTACCGCTGCTTCACAAATTTCGGATGCTGTCAATCTCGTTGCTGACAGTACCGGAGTCAGCGCCGGTTTCAGTTCGGTGGCAGGGATCACCTTCTCCTCGACCGGGTACGGCAGCGATACCCTTGTAGATATTGAAGTGATCAATGAGGAAGCGGGCGGGACGTTTGCTGCCAGCTTGACTAATGACCGTGCGACAGGAGCGGATATTGTAGCGACCGTCAACGGAGTTGAGGCCGATGGCGATGGTAACCGTTTATCGATCAACACCAGTGTGCTCGATTTGAATTTGACCGTTGATGCCGGCAGCAGCACTAACTTCTCGTTCCAGATCACTGGTGGTGGAGCGTTGTTCCAACTGGGGCCAGACGTGACCACCAATCAGCAAGCCAGGCTTGGAATCGGCAGCGTCAGCACGGGGCAGCTGGGCGGAGCCAATGGGCGTTTGTATGAACTTGGTAGCGGCCAAGCTCGCAGTCTCGAGAATGATGTTGCCGGGGCATCCGTGATCATCGAAGATGTGATCGCGAAGGTGACGGGCCTGAGAGGGCGGCTCGGTGCGTTCCAGTCAACGACCTTGGACAGCAACATGATCAGCTTGAACGAGACGCTTGCCAACCTGCAAGAGGCTGAGAGTTCGATTCGCGATGCTGATTTTGCTCAGGAGTCTGCAAACTTGACCCGTGCCCAGATTCTGGTTCAATCGGGCACGAACGTACTGGCGTTGGCCAACCAGAACCCTCAGAACGTGCTTTCGCTGTTGCGATAAAGTAGCAGCGGTGACTGAGGGGGCGGATCGATCGCCCTTGATAGCAAAGGCCGGCGAGGGTATCTCGCCGGTTTTTTTGCATTCTTGGGCAGTGATTCGCGATAGAGTCAGGCTCGCTCACCATTTTGCTGGATACAAGGGATTCGATTTGACGATCTTTCCGGATGACGTAGGTTCTGATGGACCCTATTCGTAAAGTCCGGGGATTTGTCCCCAGAAGAGTTCGAGTACTGTACAACGCGGCAAAATATGGGGCGGATTCAATCCTCTATCGGTTTGATCACTGGCACCGACATTGGTGGCACGGTGGATCAGTTGGTCGCTTTGAGCGGCCGGCCACGGGATCGCCTCGTCAACAACACAAATTTGCTCCAGCAGGAGCAGCAATCGCTTGCAGAACTGACCGCTGCGGTGATTGGTGTTCAATTAGCGGGGCAAAAACTTGCCAACACATCCACCTTTCGCTCGAAAACAGCGACCAGCAGCAATAGTGACGCTTTGTCAGCGATTGCTGGCACCAAGTCTGAGCCAGGAAGTTACGTGGTGCGGACCCTGCAGTCAGCATCGACCCATACTGTGGGCTCATTGCAGAGATTGGCGTCTTCGGAGGCAGCCGTTGGATTCAGTGGCACCATGAAGATCCAACCGGCGGGCGGTTTCATTGATGATTCCGCTGCGCTTGCTGGATTGAATGGCGGGCGAGGCGTTGAGGCCGGTACGATTCGGCTTACGGACCGCAGTGGTGCAACGGCTGAGGTTGATCTGAGCACGGTCCGTACGATGAATGATGTGATGGAGGCGATCAACGATGCTGACGTGGAAATCAAGGCGACAACCGTTGGCGACGCCATCCGCTTGACAGATCAAAGCGGCAGCACTGTCTCGAATTTGAAAGTCGAGCAGCTTGGTAACAATGAAACTGCGGCGGATCTCGGCTTGTGGGATATCGACAGTGCATCCTCGAGCGTCACTGGTTTTGACTTGGAAGTCCCACCCGCAACGCTCGCTTTGCGGGGCGCTGCTTTGAGTGAGCTTAACGGAGGTCAAGGGCTTGCCGCCTTGACCAATCTTGACATCACTTTGGCGGATGGAAGCAATGCGTCCGTCGACCTTTCGTCGGCAGTCAATACAGCAGAAATTGTAGATGCAATCGATGCATCGGGTCTGGCGCTGATTGTTCGCGTGAATGAGGCGGGCACGGGGTTCCGTGTTCGTGACGTTTCTGGTGGAAGTGGTAGTTTCACCATTTCGTCTACTGACAGCACTGCAGCAAGTGTCGGATTGGACACGAGCACCACTGAAACAATTATCAATGGAGACAACCTGAATCGACAGACGGTCACGACCAGCACATTGTTGGCTGATCTGAATCAGGGTGATGGAATTGATACGGGCAGCTTTACGATCACGGACAGTGCCGGGGCGGTAGGTGCGATCAATATCACCGTCGAGGATATCACGAGCGTGGGTGGGCTGGTGGATGCCATCAATGCGCTCTCCACGGGCGTCACCGCGTCGTTAAATGACGCGGGTGATGGAATCGTTTTGGTCGACACCGCTGCTGGAAGTTCAATCCTGAAAGTTGAGGACACGGGGACGGGGACGGTTGCTGCGGATCTCGGAATCGCTGGAACGGCGGCAACGCAAACGGTCGCCGGGGCTAGCGTTTCGGCGCTGGTGGGAACGCAGGCCGCACAAATCACGGTGGAAGCCACTGACACGCTTGCATCACTTGCTGCAAAGATCAACGAAACCGGACGGTATGCAACCAGTTCCGTCGAAGCAAATGACGATGCCACGTTTTCGTTGAGATTTCTGAGTAAAAAAGGCGGCGAAGGCGGGCGATTCGCAGTTGAAACCCAAGGCTTTGATTTGGATCTGCGAACGTCCTCGACAGGACAGGATGCAAGAATATCGGTCGCTGCCGATGGAGGACCCACGCGTATCCTATCGTCCACCGATGGCGTATTCGAACTCAATGGTAGCGATTCCGGATCGTCTCTGATCAGTTCCGCAACGTTGCTTGACGATATCGCGGGTGGGGCTGACCGCGGCAGTTTCACACTCACGGACAGTGCGGGTTCAATTGGTGCTGTCAACCTGGTCGCTGAGGGCATTACCACGGTTGGTGGATTAATGAATGCCATAAACGATCTGAACATCGGGGTCCAAGCGTCGTTGAATGATACAGGAACTGGGTTGGCTATCACTGACACGGCTGCAGGTTCGGGATCATTGGTGATCGCGGATACCGGCTCAGGTGTCGCGGCAGCCAGTCTGGGAATTGCGGGAACCGGAACGACACAGACAGTGGGAGGTGCATCTGTGACCGCGTTGGTTGGACCGGCTGAAGTCACCGACACCACAGTCACGAGTGGTCTGTCATTCACGCTCAAGCAGTTGTCTGATCAGGACATTACGATCACGGTTGAGAACGATGCCTCGTCTGTCGTCAGTGCAGCTGAGTCCCTCGTGACACAATACAACCTGCTCGTCGACAAACTCGATTCATTGACGTTCTTCAATGCTGACACTGATGAGGTTGGCTTGCTGTTTGGCTCCTCGGAAACACTCAGGATTCAAACCGGCTATTCTCGTCTGCTCTCGGGGCGTATCAACGGAGCTGGCGACCTGAAGTCAATTGGGCAGGTTGGGCTTGGGTTCAGCGATACCGGCAAGCTTGAATTGGATACTTCCGAATTGCGGGACGCCATAGAGAGTGGTGGCCAGGATGTTGAGGATTTTTTCAGTACAAGTGATTCCGGCTTAGCTGCAAAACTCGATTCATTGGCTGAGAAACTTGCTGGTGAAACCAATGGGATGTTGATGAACCGATCGGACACCCTGTCGACGCAGATTGAATTCAATAACGATCGGATTGAGGCGTTGAATGAGCGTCTGGAGAGCGAACGCGAGAGACTGTTACGGCAGTATTACTCGATGGAACAGGCGATTGCGAAAATCCAGAGCAATCAGCAGGCGGTATCCCAGATATCACCGATAAGTATTCCCACGTAGTGAACGTGGGTAAGAATTCCCCTGACTCAACGGACGAGTGAACTTGATGAACTTTGGTGACGGTGCAATTTCCAGACGTGACAACGTGAGTGGCGGTGAGCAATACCTCGAATCGGTCGTGCGGACTGCTTCGCCAGCAAAGTTGCGTTTGATGTTGATCGAACGCGCTGTTGGCGTTTCGGAAAGTCTTGAGACGGTTTGGCGCGAGAACCCCGGGCAGGGCGCGAACGAACAATCGTTGAAGTTGTTTGAGTTGATCAATGAGTTGCTTCGCGGAGTCGTGGGCAGCAAGCAAGGTGATGGAGAGGAAATTTGTAAACAGGTCTCTGATTTGTACGTATTTCTGTTGCAACATCTGCTTGCCGCCGAACAGGCAAGTGATATCGCTTCGATTGAAGAGATCAGAGCCGTGCTGCAGGTCGAGGCAGAAACCTGGAGATTGGCGTGTGTCAACGAAGTGTCCCCTGCTCCTGGCCATTTTGGCACCGGAAGCGGAGCCAGCGGGCTGAATCTGGAAGCCTGATTACAGGTTTGTGAGAGAACTGGGAAATGCTCCCTGAATGTGAACAGCGACACGCTATTCAATACCAGGCACTGTTTTTTGCAACTTCCAGCGAGTTTTGGCACCCCTGTGTACCGATTTGAAATTGCAAGTTGTCGATTCGCTTGCCTTGCGCTATCCTAGTTGCAGAGGCTCGATGCTTGAGCCGGCAATTTTTTTCCTATCGAGGGTCGGTAATGATTCGCTTTGTTTTGATGCTGCTTGCAGCAGCTTTTGGGATCAGTGCAGTACGTGGTTTTGCACAGGAGGCGAGGTCTGAGACAAAGCCTGCCGCCGTTGAAAATGCGGACCAGAAAACGAAAAAAACCGCGAAGCCGGATGATCAATACCTGCGAATCAAAAAATCGGATAATGGTGAGCCTCAAGCTCTGCAAACTGCCATTGTCAGGTACGTCGGCAAGAAAGGTACCAAGAACGCCGGTAAGATCGTCGATCTCGTTGGGGTCGTTCATATTGGTCAGCGTGAATATTACGATGATCTGAATAAGAAATTGGGCAAGTATGACTCTGTGCTCTATGAATTGGTGGCGCCCGATGGAACACGTATCAAACCAGACGACCTCAAAAAGAGCCGCTCTGTGATTGGGTCCATGCAGTCTGGCATGAAAGATATGTTGAACCTCGAGTATCAGCTGGAATTGATCGACTATCTGGCGGAGAATTTCCGGCACGCAGACATGAGCCCGGAGGAGTTTGCAAAGGATCTTGAACGACGTGATGACAGCGTTCTGAAAATGGTTGCCCGGATGATGGGCGCGGGGTTGGCAAATCAGTCCGGCGGTGGTGATGCCGGGATGTTATTCGCTTTCTTGAGTAGCGATCGATCAAAGCGTCTCAAACAAACCATGGCAAAACAGTTGGTGGATGCCGGGTCGATGACAGCTGGCATGAATGATGCCAACGGCGAAAATACGATCATCAAAGGACGCAATGCAAAGGCATTTCGCGTGCTCGAGGACGAGTTGTCGGGTGACTCCGAGCGTGTTGCTGTTTTCTACGGCGCTGGGCATCTGCCAGATATGGCACAGCGGTTGGAAGATGATTTTGATATGACCGAACGGAAAACAAATTGGTTAGATGCGTGGGATCTTACCCGCAACTGAATCATTGTGGGTCGTGGCCTGCTGGGTTGGAAAGATGCTGGCATGCAAGATCGGACAAGCAACGACGGTTGATTTGAGCGGTTCCCGTGGCGGCTCAATGCCCCCGTCATCGATGGGAGCTCAATGCCCCCGCGCTCAAGAAATGATGTCTTGAAGCACGCGTCCGTGCACGTCGGTCAACCGGAAGTCCCGGCCGGCGTGTCGATAGGTGAGGCGTTTGTGGTTGATGCCAAGCAGGTGCAGGATCGTTGCGTGAAGATCGTGGGTGTGTGTTGCGTCTGTGGCAGTGCGGATCCCGTATTCGTCTGAGGTTCCGTGCACCATACCGCCTTTGATACCACCGCCGGCCATCCATGAAGAGAAACAGTGTTTATGATGTTCTCGGCCTGCGTGGTTAGCGTCTTTGTTAAATGGTGTGCGTCCAAATTCGGTTGTCCAGACAACGAGTGTTCGATCCAG
>PKCN01000251.1 GCA_002862205.1 Planctomycetaceae bacterium
AATACCCTGAGAAGGATTCGTCAGAAGATCGAATTCTGTAATCGTTCCTGTGACACCAAGATTATCGTTCTCAAGCACATTCAGAATGCTACGGCTTGGAGAACTATTGACGATCACATCGCCGTTTGAATCAAGGCCGTCAGGAAACGAATCATCCACTGCGGCGGTAACGAACTCAGAGGACGGCAAAATGGTTAACTGCGTTGAATTGAATCGCAACTGCTGGATTGTTAACGCATCATCCTCTCCAAAGAGCACCGACTCACCTTGTGGAGTGTCAGTGGGATCACCCATGAATTGAGCGATACCAGATGCATTGGCCCTCATGGTCGCTTCAAAGAGAACAGCAGGGCCGGAATGCTGCTGCAGATTCCCAAGGTCCTGAGTGCTGCCAACTTCATCCAGTAGCCCAGGTGTCAGTGCACTTCCCAACTGGAATGCACCACCGCCACTGAACAAAGGACCAAAGGCGACATTGAAATCAAAGCCATCGCCTGGCAAGGTGTCGACGGTTGAAACCAGAGCTGATGTGTACAGCAAGTCCATGAATGCGGAGGTCACCCCATTGGGCAAACCTGGGCGTAAATCATCAACCGTGACGCGGACCGTAAACTGGTCTCCGACAGTTACATGATCGATCGCTCCGCCATTGACGGCGTCCATGATCTCAATATCAAATTCGATCAGATCATCAGCTAACGAATCCGGCAGCATATTGACGGTGACCGTAGCCTGATCGACCAGGCCAATACCGTCTTGAATCGTGTACAGGAACTGTTCAGTTCCGGTAAAACCTGCTTGAGGTGTGTATCGGATCGATTGCCCCCCCCCAACAACGGAGATGACTCCGCCAGACGTACCAGCACTGACACTTGTGATTGACAAGCCGCCATTGACGCTTGTGATGTCGTTATCCAAGACCGCCAAAGGTCGATCCACCGAGTTGGTCGGCACACCATAGATATCATCCAGAGCGATCGGTACATTCGATTGGAATTTGACATTCACAACGACGGAAGCTGTCGCAAGATTGCCAAATTGATCCCGTACCGTATAGCTGAATGTATCAAACCCTATGAAGCCGCTGGGTGGGGTATAGGTGATCTGATTGTTGGTCGGTGGTGGCACCATACCAAGGGTGCCAATGGTATTGAGGCTGTCGATGGTGAGTGGATTGCCGGCGAGTTGAAAATCATTCGCAAGCACATCCAACGGCTGACTGATCGAGTTGCGTGGAACTTCAAAGTAGTCGTCATTGGCGATCTCTGAACCACTCAAAATAGTGACTTTGTGATCTTGGACTTCACCAGTAGCGGCGAATCCGGACGCACCAAGATTTCCAGTCTTACTCAATCTGAACCGAGTGTAAGTTTCGCCAGTGGAGGCATCTGAAGGCACGGGGACTGTCACCGTATAGATGACATTCGTGATTCCACTATTGACGGTCGTATTGCTCAAAAACTTTTCGCCAGCGTCATCAAAGTCACCGTCCTGATTGAAATCCATGAAGCCTTGCAAGTAGGCAGTGGACCCCGTTGTATTGGTGACCGTCACCTCAAAGCTGGCCGTATCCCCAGGAGCCAAAGGTGTGACTTGCATGACACCGTCTTCATCGTTGATTGCCTGATTGACATCGTCACCATCAGCGTTGATCGATGGAATCCCGTCCACATCCCGGTCAGGTGCTGTACCAATCGCGAGCCCTTCAACGATTCCATGTCGGGCACCATCAGGAAGTGATGTACCGTAGGAGTTTGGCGCGTCCCCAAAATCCAGTGTCGAACGGAAACCGAAGTTGTACTCGTTTGAAGTAGCGACTCCATCGAAGTAGATATTGTGCTCACCACTTGTCGGGCTGGAAATCTGATAACCGGCCGCTGGGACTGCTCGAATGGTGTAGTTCCCGACTCCCTGGAAGTTGAAGAAGTAGCCGCCATTCTCGTCTGTCAGCGTATTGGCTTCACCAAGGTCTGGCCGATTATCACCATCGGCGTCGAGGTAAACATAGATGCCCTCAAGCGGTGCTTCATTGTTGTCCATCACGCCGTCTCCATCGGCATCATCAAAGGCAACACCCGTCTTCACACCGCTCAAAATGCCAAAGCCAAACTCAGCCCCGGATACCGACCCGGAGTTTGGAACGTTTACAGAAACAACAGTCGGAGTGGTTGCAAGGTAAGTCGTTGGTGCAGAGGCGTATAACTGAACCGCTCCAGCACGCACACTAAACGAGAAGGCACCATCGATTCCAGTCGTGGCAGTTGGCTCACCAGTGGTGTAAACACCATCGCCATTGACGTCAGCAAAAACAGTCGCCCCAGCGAGACCACCATCACCAACGCTGCTACCGTTGAGATTCTCATCAAAGAAGACCCGACCACTGACATTGCCGCCACCCTGAGTTCCCGCAGATAACAAGTGGGCTAACGTATTTGTAATCTCGTTGGTACCGATGAAGCCTTCGGCGACACTGTAAAAGTCATCCGCAAACACGGGAGGGACATCGTCAGATGTTCCGTAAATGCCATCGGGTCCAAGCGATTGGAAGTACGGGATGGAGTTGGCAGCACCCTCGTCAGAAAGCGTGCCTGTGAAGTTGTCCCCATTCGTATGAGCCATGCCCAAGACATGTCCAGCCTCATGTGCGACTACCGCCGCCAAGAAGTCACCAATGAAGTCAACTTGGCTGTTGTTGGGGCTGATGCCTCCATCGATGGCATCCTGAGCGTCTTCACCAAACAAGTCCAAGGCAAAGAATCCATACTCTGACAAATCAAAGTTGCCCAAATCAACGCTCTGAGCGTACCCGTAGACGCTATCCCGATTAATATCCTCGCCGCTGCCACCGATCATCAATCGGGTCAGGCGTGGATCATTCATGGATATCTGACCTCCGTGATCCCGGCTGTTGAGAACCCGCACCGCGTACTCGCCAGGAACTGATGACTCGGTGTAGTCGCCGTTCTCACCCGTTTGAGTCAAGTCCTCAAATATTCGGACCGTCCCGGTAATCACCTTCTCCATGATATTGTTGGCAGCATTAACATTATCTGGCTCAATGCCCATCAGCGGCAATGATTCAAACAAACTCGGGATCCTGACGAAGCCTGACAAACCAACCAGATTTCCATCAATCACATCTCCGTCAAAGTCCAGATAGACAATCTGTGCATCACCGACAGCCAACTCTTCTGTAAGTGGTCGGTAAGCTCGCAAACCAATGGTATACGAACCTAACGGACTCACCACATCGGGAGCCACCGTCAAATTGTAAGTGCCGTCTCGCGGGATAACGAATGTTCCCGTCGCATTTCCAACCGTCTGACGAGGCTCGTGATTAAAACTGTCGCTGAATTGCGTGGAAGCACTTCCATAGACCACTTTTGCATCTGAGTCACGAATGATGAATTGGGTGGCAGCACCCAAAACAGCAATGTCGAGGATATCGCCGCCTCTCATCGTCATGGCAAAAGTATCAAGGTCACCCGTGAACCCAGTCAGGGTCTGATCTGCTTGCACCGGCAACGTGCCAAAGATGTCTATCGTGTCCTGCTGTCCAAAACCAGTACCAATCGGAACTGCGTCAGCGGTGTAAATAGAATCGTTGAGCCCGCTCTGAACGAAACTTTCGGACTCATAGAAAGTGAACGATTGCACGGTGCCCACGTTTCTATTCGTCGTGTACTCGGTCAATTGCGGAGCTGGGGCAGTGGGCAGATCCGTCAGCACAGCGAGTAATCGTCGCTCCTCCAGTCCCTCCATGTTCAAACGCCGTCGCTTCTTCTGCAGACGGTTCGAACGCTTGGTGTTCTTGTCGGATCGTGTTTTGTTTGCTTGATTTCGTTTGATCATCGAGTGTCTCTACCAGATTCGCAACTCAACGCGTTTCAGCGTTTTGGTCGGAACGGTTTATAAGGATGAACAGGGTCACATATCAGTTGGCTCAGCACTTAAGTATGGAATCTTCCCATTCTTGAGGCATCCACCAACTAGCGCATTGTCTAGCATCGGTAAAAAGTTTCGCTATCGTTTGCCAAACACCCGGTAGCTCCCCATTCACCCGTTAGGGGGTTTGGGAAACTTGGGATATGCAGGTAAAGCGAGTATGCGATTCTAATTACACCCGTTAAGGTGTCAACGAAACGCATGTTATCGGATGCATTGCAGGTGCCAAAGTTCCGGCCCGTCACCCAGAATCCTACTAATCGGACCAAACGGATTCGCGCGGACACCCCCACAGATAGTGTTCGCCTGTTCATTAACTGTGGTAATGCAGCGGAATTTTCCGGGAAAATGTCCGAAATCAAGGTTCTGTCCATGCACAAAAAACCCGCCTCGTTTTGATGAGGCGGGTTCATTTGTTCTGTTGGGAAACTTGCCGTCAGCCGATTTTCCGTTTACCAGTTGTACTCGGTACCGAATGAGAAACCTTGCACGACGAGATCGTCAAACAGGTAGGCAGGTTGAACCGGGGTTCCCCCTGTGCTTAAGCTCAAAACCGTATTTTTGTCGACCGTTCCAAATGCGATGTCCTCGGCCGCGATCGCGTAATACGCGGATCGGAACTTCCAGGAGTGGTTGAACTGCCAGACGAATTTCAGTTCAAACTCACCCATCAAGTCATTGCCACGCCGAGTGTCGTTGAGGACCGTGTCGGAGATCGAATTGGCATCGACAATGAAAGAGCGTTTGATTTCATTTTGAACCCAAGCACCTTTCAGTCCCATGCCAAGTCTGACTCCGGAGTGAATGTTCCACCAAATGTCGCCACCCGCCTGAGCTCCGAACATGTGGTTTCGAACTCTGTCTTGGGATTTGAAAAAGCGAGAGGCGGAATTAAAAGCCGAGTAATTCAGTTCATTTTTGAACTGAAGGTAACGAAGACCAAACAACCATGATCCTTGGAAACGACAACGGGGTCCCATGGTTCGCCGACGATAATTCAGCTCGATACTGTGCACTGCGCTCTCTGTGGCGATGCTCTGTAATGACGATTGATCAACATCGTCCAGCACGATCGGATCGCCGAAATCACTAATGAATGAATACAAGTCATTCCCTGCGGATGTTACCTGAGCGTTGGCGTTCCATTTATTTCCGCCCATGTAGGTTGCTTCGATGTTACCACCTACGCCGCAAATCAAAGCACCTGACAACCTCACACCTGCAGCGAGTTCGTCACCATCGTTTGCATCTCCAAGAGATAAAACAACGTTACTTGGAGGATTTCCTTGGCCTAAGGCGGTGATCGGCATATTACCGCCACCCTGCGTGTGCCCAAGGAAGACAGCCTCCACCGAAAGGTCGTACCAACGCAGTCCACATATCTCGCCGTAGGGTCCTAAACCGTTGCCCAAGCCATGCAAGTTACTGCCCAAATAGCGAGGATCAATCGACCAGTAGTCGCAAAAGGCGTCAAAGCAACTACCCCCGCCCAAGAGACCTAAACAACTTTCGCGGGACCCTATTAAACCTCCTCGTAAGAGACCGTTGCCAAGTGCGCTCGCACCAGGGTCACACGAACCGGAATTTCCATCACACTGGCCGCCAGACATGAAACCGACAGGCATGATGCCTCCCGGAAATGCCGTAGCCCCGTTGTTCTGCATACCGGCTGAAAAAGCCATCCCAGCTGGCACAACACCGCCCTGATACATGGATGGGTGAGCCATCCCGGCCGGTGTGACGTACCCACTGGCATCGTAGTCCGCGTTTGCCATGGGCATTTGGGCGGCGGCCGGCAAAGCAAAAAGTGCTGCACATACAGCAATTGCCTTGAGGCTCGAAGAGCGTGAAAATATTTGGTATTGAGTCATTCGGTGCATCGCAAACGTCTCCGCGGCATCCGCCGCATGGCTATGGGCCGATCATTCCTTTGCGGGGCAACACACTCGGAACCCAGAATCGCTCCGAACACGCAATGGAAGTCAGCAAGCAGATCACGCCTACACCACTTCCAGACCTTGCACGCACCTGCAGACAGCAAAGATTGCTGCCTGTGCGAACAAAGACATTCCCCCCCTGATTGTTTTGCTTTGAAGCGATTCCCCAGTGATTGCGTGCTGATTGGACTTCGCCCAATCAACCGGCGCCCACAGAACAACCGCGTCATGCGGATTTATCGGCACATGTGACCACCGGCATTTGGTTATTCCACTCGATCATCCTAGGAAAACTTTGCCGACCGCGGAGACTGCCAGCGGAATCCAACGCCAAAGCACGACCGATATCCGCGGAACTCCGCTATTTAAGAAGTATTTCATGACACCGCTGCGAGCGATTGCCGAGGCACAAGAACGCCATAAATTCAGGGCGAATTCCCCTTGAGGTCGCCCACCAGACACCCTCTATCAACTTGAACGCATCTCTTTTGACTTGCTAGCAACCCCAGCCCCAAGCAATCCCAGCCCCAAGCCACTGCAGCCCCAAGCCACTTCAGCGACCCCACAAGCCTTCGGTTTGAGAAGCAAAACGACCGGCGACGAACCTGCAGCGAGATCGAACCAGCCTCGCGGGGAACATCAAAGCAAGTCTTCGAAGCGGCGCACAGTTACCTTGGTATCCTGCCTGACTGAGTTGGCTCCGATCGCCACGGCGCCAATGTAACCGGGGCGCGGTTCAATCGAGAAGAAGCTCCATTGTGTTGCTGATTCCAGATTTGGGTTGAGCATGCGGATCTCGGGGGTGGCCGAGCCAATGTTTTCAAACGCAAAATCAGCCAAAGGCGTTTGCAGACCTGTTCCGATTGCTTTGATGAACGCTTCCTTGAGTGTCCAAATTCTCAAGAACATGTTTCGTCGTGCAGTCTCTGAAGGACAGGTCTCCAGAACGTCGATTTCCGGTTTGGAAAAATAACGGTTAGCCAGCGCAGGATCGGTCCTGCGATCCAATTTTTCAACATCAACGCCCAGAAGACCTTGAAGGCCTTGGGATTGATTATCGATACCGCATATCACCAACCCATCGGTATGCGAGATATTGAAAGGGCAACGTGCTTGAGCCGGATGAATGACGTAAGGTTTTCCGTTTTTTTCGATTGCAAAAGAGATATCACCTGGAGCGATCTGTTCGCGCCCCAGCAGCCGCCGAGCCATGCCACGGCCGACCACGTGTTGGTTGCGACTGGTCGGGATTCGAAATCGATCTGCGCGTACTCGCTCGTCCTGACTGAGCCAGTTTTCACAGCAGCGTTCCAAAGCACCAGGTTCAGAAGAGGAACTACCCGCGTGCCAGACTTGAATACCGGGAGAATGAATACCGGGAGAATCTTGCATCGCTGACGCTTTCAAAGGTTCAAAAGGGTGTGATCACGATGCCCGTGCACCGTGAGAGTCACAGGGACGTCAACCAGTTGCAATCCACCGCATCCTGAGCGGTAGCCTTCAAGACTAGCGGTAGCCTCAAAGACGGAACAAACGTGAGTAACGTCAGAGCCAACACAGCACGCACCAAAACAAAGTCTTTCCTGACATGATACCTCGCGGTTCGATACTTCGGGATGCACGCCCATCTGTGAACAGATGTGCTATCAATACCGTTACTCGCAACGGAAGATCAATGTGATGCCTCCGAACCTGATTGCCGATGCCCTCACGGGTTCAACCATGCAAGCCGCCCAGTTCCTGATGGTGGGCGGATTTGTGATGTTGGCATGGGTCCTGGCTCGACGAAAAATCAAAGGCGGAAATCGGGTCAACGCGGATACGCGACATGCCAACAAAGTGATCCAGTCGATGCGGGAGCACAAGGAACCCTCAATTCCGCTAAGCGGTGCGCCTGCCGAAACACAACGCTGGCAGGCTGCGATGTTCGATTTGCAGCGGGAACTCAAAGCCGAGTTGGACACGAGAATCATTATTGTTCAAACACTGCTCAACCAGGTTGATGAAAAGATCGCCATGTTGAACAACCTGCAAGTAGATCCAAACATGGCTCCACTCTCGGACTCATCCATACGCTCAAAACTACAGGAACTGATGCAGCGGGGGCTGAACGCAAGAGAAATTGCAATGAAGACCGGCATGTCGTTAAATGAAGTTGAGTTGGCGATCGCCAAACTGTAGGCCGGTCACCTGGGCAGGCGTCAAATTCTCGGTGAGCCATTCTTGATGGGCCCTTTTTGATGGGCAACTGCATTCGGGTAACCAATGCTACAAAACCCGAACATGAATCGCGTGAACGTTCGGTGTGGACCTGAGCACGGATTCTATTTCGACTTTGAGATAATCCAGGGGCGGGTTTCTGCGGCCAAGAAGAAAGATCCACAAACCACAAGAATCCCTCCCGGTGAGATCTTCGTCAACGCCTTTTCGCAGGCCGCGATAGGATCGATGATCGCTTCCGCCGTTCCCGACCAATCATCAGGCAGCATCGGCACCAAGTCACCCGGTTCAACGAATCGCGGGTTCCCATGAAAGCGAGTCAGTAATATTTCGTCACTCATCGAGGTCAGTTGCTGAAGCATGACTTCAGCTGACTTATCAACACTGGTTCCAAAGACCACTGCCATGCTGCGGTCGGTGAAACGATTTCTCAGAGAATCACACAGAGCGGTGACTGAATCTTCATTGTGGGCAACATCAACCACTGCCAACACACCATCAGGGAGATGGAAGGGCTCAACCTTGCCAGGAAAGGTCAAACTTGCCAGCCCTTGAGCCATCTCGGAACTCGAGATGGGGATTCCTTGCTGCCCAAGTGCCTCCACGGTTGCCAGCGCTATGGCAGCATTGCGACATTGATGCGTCCCCTCAAGCGGTAACACTGTCTCGATTTTTGTGGCGGGGTCACCCGCTCCCATGTAAGTCAGCCGTGAACCCCAGTTGGGTTCGACGGTACTCTGAAACTGGAAATCTCGTCCCAACTGCCAATAGGTGCAATCATGTTCCCTTGCGGTCGACTCGACAACTGCCTGTGCAGCTGGATCAACCACGCCGCT
This sequence comes from Planctomycetaceae bacterium, assembly GCA_002862205.1. Taxonomy (GTDB): domain Bacteria; phylum Planctomycetota; class Planctomycetia; order Pirellulales; family Pirellulaceae; genus Rubripirellula. Next base: position 8,939 of record PKCN01000251.1, read on the forward strand.
CACGACCGGAACGCCATGCTTGATGATGCCGGCTTTCTCGGCTGCGATCTGAACCAGATTTTTCCCCAACACATGCTGGTGATCGAGTCCGATGGAAGTCACGACCGAGATACTCGGAGCACAGACATTGGTACTGTCCAATCTACCCCCCAAGCCAACTTCCAGAACAATGGCCTGACACTGCGAACGTTCAAAATGAAGGAGTGCCAAGGCTGTCGTGAGCTCGAAAAATGAGGGGGCAACCTCATGAGCACCTGAATCACCGGTTGATGGATGACTTTCCACCACCTGCCTGAGTTCCTGAACGAGCTTGACAAGACGTGCTGGTGGACATGGTTGAGCATCGACCCTGAACCGCTCTTCCAACCGATGCAAATGGGGAGAAGTGTAGAGGCCCGTACGAAGACCACTGGCCGTCAACATCGCGGCCACCATTGCGGCTACCGAACCTTTTCCCTTCGTGCCGGCGATATGGATTAGCGGAACTGGTGGTTCCGCGTGGGATGAATGGAGATAACGCCCCAAGCCCAGTTGTTGGAGGAGTTCAGCCATTCTTTGGAGCCGAAATCGATAACGATCCGCACTCGAGCCGGTCATTTTCTCGTAATTGATCTGCCCATACAGAAAGCTCAGCGCGGTTGCGTAGGCGTCAACCGGCGTCGCTTGCGTAGGGAGAGTCGAATCGTTCAACGGAGTGGGCAATCTGGAAAAAAACAGAACGGGAGAAAAACCGAGGTCACAGTCGTAGCAAATTGATTGATGATTGAGGACTGATTTGCAAGCCCCATTCACCAGATGATCGCAGGTCACCAGATGATCGCTGGTCACCAGATGATCGCAGGTCACCAGATGATCACAGGTCACCAGATGATCGCAGGTTTACAATGCCAGAAACGATCCCACAACATGGCCCAAATGAAGCGATTCAACCCTCCTGAGGCATGAGATTGCCTCCGTTTTGTCACATAGACAACCATTTGCGGTCAGGCAGCGTATGGGAATTGTGGAAAAGCTGGGACATTTTGGGTCAGATCAAGCATCAGGAGTCACTCGGAATGTCTCCAGCACAAAAATGCGAACACTTTCTTCAGTAGCGGCGTAGCGTACAGATCTCTGGTCTCAGGTCGACGAGCTGTGCAGCACGGCTGATCGTGGTCCTGACGGCCAGAAGACTTGTCGCATCCCGGTGCCTGATCGGCTCAGTTTGCCTGAAATTGCCGATTCTCCCCATGTTTGCCCAATTTTGCCCTCTCCTTACGGAAGTCTTTAACCGTGGATACTGATTCAACCGTGACCGCCGAAGCGGAGCCCGCCGACGCAGCGCAAGCTGGCAATGGCGATTCCGACTCGGGTGTTGTTATTGAAACTCGCAACCTGAGCAAAATTTATCGGGATTTCTGGGGTCGCAAGAAGGTCAATGCACTGAAGTCGCTTGATATCGAAGTCCGCAAAGGTGAGGTATTCGGGTTGCTGGGCCCCAATGGCAGCGGCAAATCAACGACCATCAAGTTGATTTTGGGCCTGCTATTTCCCAGCAGCGGGCGTGTGCTGGTGTTCGACAAAGATGCCAGCGAGACCAGCAAGAACGAGCGGATTGGCTACCTGCCTGAAGAATCCTATCTCTACAAGTTCTTGACCGCCGAAGAGACACTCGATTTTTATGGTCGTCTATTCGACATGTCTGGGGCTGCTCGGAAGAAACGGGTCAACGAGCTAATCGAGCTGGTTGGGCTGCAGGGTGCCAAGCACCGTCAGCTTCGTGAATACAGCAAAGGAATGACGCGACGTGTCGGTTTGGCTCAGGCCCTGATCAACGATCCCGATCTGGTTCTGCTTGATGAGCCAACCACAGGGCTTGACCCAATTGGTTCAAGAGAGATGAAAGATTTGATCCTGTCTCTGAAGAAACAGGGGAAGACCGTGCTCCTTTGCAGCCATCAACTGGCAGACGTACAGGATGTCTGTGACCGAGTCGCGATCCTCGACCAGGGGGAACTCAAAGAGCTTGGGCGTGTGACCGACCTGTTGAAGGTTCAAGACGTCACTGAGATCCATACCAAGCGTTTGAGACCCGAGGTAGAAGCGGAAATCAGGGCCATCATTGAACGCGAGGGAGGTGATTGCACGATCGATAATCCAACTGCGACGATGGAGGATTTGTTCCTGAATATCGTCCGCGAGAGTGAAGCTCGGCCGGGAGCAAGGCGCGTCACGGGGGCCAGCACTCCACAAAAAGCAGCGGATGACGACCAGCAAGCTGAAGACAATCAGGGAGAAGCTGGTCAATGATTCTGCAACCCGAAGATTTTTGGTCATTCTATGAATGGCTCATGCGTCCCGAATCATTTCTGGAGAGTGCATTCCTGCAAGGAATTGTGCTCTTCGTCCTTGCAATCGTGATCGGCTTGATGGTCGGTTACATCATCTCGGCAAACCGATACGGACCCAGCGAAGGCTTTTACGCGGTCGCACGTGCTGTAAGAGACCTGATCCGATTCGATTTACCCGGAACCTCTGCACATCGAGTGTTTGCGCTGGCACGATTGGCATTCAAGGAGGCGATCCGACGGAGAGTGTTGTTTGTGGTGGGCTTGTTCGTCGCGCTGCTTCTGCTGGCGGGATGGTACCTGAATCCTGAGAGCAGTGATCCAGCGAGGCTCTACATCAGCTTCGTACTGACGGCAACCAACTACCTGATTCTTGCTCTCGCACTTTTCATCAGTGCTTTTTCGTTACCCAACGATATCAAGAGCAAAACGATCTATACGATTGTCACCAAGCCTGTGAGGGCCACAGAAATTGTATTGGGTCGAATGTTTGGATTCATGGCAGTGGGAACTGTGATGCTGGTGCCCATGGGACTTGCAAGCTACCTGTTTGTAAGTCGCGGCCTGAGGCATCAAAACCTTGAAGTCGTCGATGTCGTTGAAGAAGCCGACGGCAGTCTTGTCGGTGAGACAGACTACGTTCAAGACCATAAGCACAGTTTTACGATTTATCCCGACGAGTCTGGGAGCACCGCGCAAGGCCTGACCGATGTCGTCCGGGGTCATCGTCACATTGTCACGCGTGATGCCAGCGGGAAATTTGAAATTGGTCTGCCGCAACCTCTGCGAGCAAGAATACCTTCCTACGGCGACATTCAGTTCTTCGACCGAGGAGGCAACAGCAAAGATGCAGGCGTGGACATTGGTGCTGAAAGATTCGACGCAGGTGGATACGGCAGCGCTGGAATTTCCCGCGTGATTGGGTTGTCCGGTGGAAGCCGAAAAGTACAGCACGGCTACGTTGAAGGTGGAACACTCGGCAAAGCGGAATTCACTTTTCAGAATGTTACCCCCGAACGCTATCCGGACGGCTTGAATCTCGATCTCTCGCTGCGTGCCTATCGCTCTTACAAGGGCGATATCGAATCCGGCATTCGTGGCTCGGTGACGATGAAACATCCCACCAAGGATATCGAAAGTAACCCGATTTCGTTCGTCATCAATGAGTACGAAGTGGATGAACTACTGCTTCCGCTCACTCCGGAGGGAACAGACAACAACGAGACTCGGAAGCTGAATGTGTTTGAGGATCTGGTGGATGAGAATGGCCAGTTGGTCCTGGTGATCAAATGCCTTGATCGCAGTCAGTACCTCGGAGTCACCCAAAGCGGCGTGTACCTGAGAGCCGGTGATAATCCATTCTGGTGGAACCTGACAAAAGCATACATTTCGATCTGGCTTCAAATGGCCATGGTCATCGCCTTTGGCGTAATGTTCAGTACGTTTCTGAGTGGTCCGGTCGCCATGGTGGCGACGTTCGCGTGCGTTCTGCTCGGATTCTCTGCAGAACAAGTCTATGACACGCGTCACTTCATCGACAGCGGTATCGAGCGAGGTGGCGGACCCATCGAGTCGATGGTTCGCTTGCTCAGGCAAGACGCCATGACGACCCAACTCGATGTTGATACCACAGCAGCGAAAGTGATCAAGACGACCGATGCAGGGATCGTTTACTCGCTCGACGCGATCGCTACCGCTTTACCCAATCTTCCCAAGATGGTTGGCACTGCAGAATACGCCGCAAGCGGTTTCGATATCCTCGGAGCTTTGCTGTTACGACATGCGGCGGCGACACTCGGTTACTGCCTTTTGGCATTCATTATCAGTTACTTTTTCCTGAAATCGCGTGAGATCGCGGCATGAATCGAACAACAAGCCTTCGGCGAAAACTTATTTACCTGGCAATTTTGTTGGCCATGTTGATCCCCCTGTTCCTGCTGGGACAGCCCTCCGGGGGTAAAGGTGATCCGGGCGGACAGCTGTCAGTCATGAGACATGAGTACAACATCGCAGAGAGTGATCTCGGTGAAATCAGCCCCGCCAGCGAAACCATGAAACTTGCATCCCTCGGGATGCGTGGTGTCGCAGCCACACTGCTTTGGAACAAGGCACACACGTATAAGGTGATGCATGAGTGGGACCGTTTGAAGGCAACGCTCAACAACATCGCACTGTTACAGCCTCACTTCGACAAGGTTTGGGAGCACCAAGCCCACAATCTTGCGTACAACGTCTCGACAGAATTCGATGATTACCGACAACGGTACGAAATGGTCCGGGAAGGAACCGAGTTCCTGACGCGTGGTGTACGGCAGAATACCAACGCACCGAGACTGGTTTGGTACACAGGCTGGTTTTACGGGCAAAAGTTGGGCATGTCGGATGAGAAGGTGCAGTTCCGCCGTTTGTTCTCGGATGACAAAAGACTCCACGAAGCCCTGGAAGTCGAAAACATCGCCGTTGACGAACCCGAAGCTCGCGGGCCATTGGGCAAACCGGACAACTGGTTGGTGGGAAGACTCTGGCTGAACCGCGGATATGAAATCGTCGAAGGTGGTGTCAAAATCCGCCGGCAGACTCCTCTGAATTTCTACGAAACGGGACCCAAGTGGCGGATCAAACACGCTGAGTCAATCGAGTCCGAGGGGATTCTAGATGACCGCGCCCAAAACGCATGGCAAATGGCCGGTGAGGATTGGCTCGGATTTGGAACACGCAGCATTCCGACAACATCACCATTCACCATCAAACTGGATCAACTGGAAGAACTGGAAGCTCAAAGAGACGAAAAGATTGAAGAGTTCCGGCAACTCAATGAGGCAGCATTTGACGCCGCAAGGCAAGCCAGAATTGACAACATGCCAGCCGAAATTCTTGAGTTCTGGCAGAAGCCGGAATCAGAAATGACTCTCCAGCAACGGCAGTTAATGCCGTCCATCATGAAAGGGTTGGTCCCCAATCTGGCTGCTCTTGCAAAGACTTCCGACAAGTCCGTCCGACTGGAATCTGTGAACATCGCTGATCAAGTCAAGGAATTGAATAAGCGGATCCAGAAAACCATCGGATACAGAACCCAGATCAACTATCCCTACTGGAAAACACTCGCACAAGCTGAACAGGAAGAGCGAACGGTCAACGCCAGACGGTTGATTTATGAAGCAGAGCAGGCCAACGATAATGCAGAACTCGACAAGGCCATTGAACTGTACGAACAAGCGTTTGTGGTTTGGGCAGAGATCTTCGATGACTACCCACTGCTGACCATCGACGACACTGCAGAAGATCTGTTCAATTCGGTTCGACGCTATATGGTGGCGATCGATTCACAGGAGATTCCGGAAAACTTCCCCCTTACAACTTTTGTGACGATGATGGGGGAATTCGGGCAAATCGACTCGAAGACCTACGAATCGGTGCGCAGAGAGACCAAAGAGGCGGCTGAAAAACGCCGCATCGAACTCGAAGAAGAGGAAAAGAAGCGGCAAGAAGAAGCCGAAAAGGCCGAAGCCGCTGAAAAACAGAGCCCCACAGCAACTCCTGCTACGGCCGACAAAGCAGCACCCGACAAGCCCACGGAATCTGACAAGCCCACGGAATCCGACAAGCCCACGGAATCCGACGGGACTAAAACCGAACAGACGGCACAACCCGAAAGCGCTCCTGAAGCACCAAGCAACAACGATGCAACTGGCGACGTGACTACTTCGGACAAAGACACGGGCGCCGATCAGCAAGTTCCATCGAGCAACGCAGAGGGCTCTGAAGAAAAGTGAGGTAGCATTTGGTTGGGAAAGCGGGACTGACAGACCAATCGCTCAAGTTAACGAAAAACGCGACATCATGATCAGATGATGTCGCGTTTTATTATTGGCGGGAAAGGCTTCAGTGGATGTGACTTACTGGATACCCAGTAACTCAACTTCAAATACAAGCACTTCGTTAGGACCAATGGCTCCTTGGCTTCCACGCTCACCGTAGGCAAGATCCGATGGAATGTAGAGCATCCATTTGTCGCCAACCTTCATTTTCTGCAAAGCCATTTGCCAGCCCTTGATCACCTGGTTGACTTGAAAACTGGCAGGTTGTCCACGAGTCACAGAACTGTCGAATACAGATCCGTCAATCAATTTTCCGGTGTAGTGAACTTGGACAGTATCGGTTTCCTTTGGAGACGGGCCACTGCCAGCCTTCAACACCTTGTACTGAACGCCACCATCCAAAGTTTTGACACCTTCTTTTTTGGCGTTATCAGCAAGAAACTTAACACCCTTTGATTTCTGGGCCGCTGACTTCTCGGCTTGCCGCTTCGTCAACATCGCCTGAATCTTTCCTTGAGCAGCCTGCAACTGCTCGCTGCTCAAAGCTGGTTCTTTCAAAGCGACACCCTCCTGGAACCCCTTGAGAAAGGCCTCCATGGCAATGTCATTGGCTGTGAAACCGCTTTGACCCATATTCTGGCCGACAGAGAAGCCGAGGAAATAACCTATCAGCTCGTTGTCAGATTTTCCGCCTTCGACGGCGGGTGGTGTTTGTTGTGCCATTACGGACTGGACAATCGCAACTTGGCAAATTGTCATTGCTCCTGCGATCAGGAATGTTTTGAACATCTTGGTTTCCTAGAGAACTCTCGGTCACCGCGTCCACGATGCCCGATCCGGGGAGAGGATAGCGACTCGATCACGCCGCAAACTTCAAAATGGCACTTCCGAGGCCATCAACCTGTCAGCAGGATAACAACGTGGCAAGAACCGAACATAGCCCCCAATCCGCAGTTTCAACCTCAAATCAGACGATTCAAGCCCTATGAGGCCGCCCGGTGACAGTAAACACTAGCTTCCAATCACCGAGGCAAAGGCAATCATTGCCAGCACAAGAGCAACCAACGCGGCCAATCTCCCCCAACTCACCTCGACTGAATTAGAGACGTTAGCCTGCTGGATTTCCTGCTGTAACCGTTCTTTCCCGCGAGCAACCACATCGTCTGCACCGACATCCGGGCTTGCCTGTTTTCCCACGGTACGTTCGTACATCTCGCCATCCGCGACCAACTGCAGCATGAGTGCCTGGACCTGACGGGCGTTGAAAGGACGATCTTCAGGATTTTTTTTCAGCAAACGGTCAATGATGACATCCAGTTCAGGGGGGCAAGAACCGACGAAATCGCGGACATGGGGAGCATCGCTACGCAAGTGCTGCTCAAAAAGCTGGGCAAAATTATCACCCTGAAATGGGGTTCGTCCAACCAGCATCTCAAACAGACAGCAACCCAGTGAATACAAATCTGCTTTTCCTGAAACAGGTTGATCCGCTGTGATTTGCTCGGGCGCCATGTAAGCATGCGTTCCGACAGTCATCCCAGTCGCCGTGATATCACTTCGATCAAGATCACGGGCAATTCCAAAGTCACCAAGCTTGACCTCACCCGTCCTGGTCAAGAACAAGTTACTCAGCTTGAGATCACGATGGATAACACCATGGTTGTGAGCATACTGGAGTGCCGAGCAAATTTGCCGCGTCACCTCTACGACGATCGGCCAATCAAACACACCCTTGACCTGCAGCAGTCCTTTGACGGTACCACCATCGACGAGTTCCATGACATAGAACAGCATTCCATCATCTTCACCACCGCCGTAGTAGCTGACGATATGAGGATGGCTGAGACGTTCCAGAATTGCCATTTCACGGCGGAAGCGAGCACGAATCAGCTGGTCCTGGCAGACTCCGGGATGCAGCTTTTTGATCGCCACCGGTTCCCGGGATGCCTTCTCGATGGCTCGATAGATCGTGCCAACCGTCCCAACACCCAAGACGTCGCCAAATTCAAATTCGGAACTCTTTCGGAACGTCTGCATGACTGGCTAAATCTCCATCACCTGCCTATGACTCCAAAATGGAGCACGGGCAAACAATTCTACGCCAGATGAGATGCAAGCGGTGCAGACTCAGCAAGAGCCTTCTCAAGACCTCGAAGACCGGGCCTAGACGCCGGCGATCTTCTCGATGCGAACGCGAGTATGGATCTGGCGATGACCCGTTCGACGTCGGCTATTCTTACGACGGCGAAACTTTTGAACATAGATTTTCTTGTCCATTTTGGGTCCGATGATCGACGCTGTCACCGACGCGCCATCAACTGTTGGCGAACCCAGTTTCAATCCATCGTCACCACTGACAGCCAAAACTTTTTCAAAAGTAAGGCTCTCTCCCTGAGGGACATCTCGGTAATCGACATCGACCTCCATTCCGGGCTCGACTCGATATTGGCGACCGCCGTCGACGATGATGGCGTACATAAATCTATCTCTCTACAAGTTTGTTATCTGACTTTTCGGGCCGCGTAGTTTAACGCCCCCTGCCACTGGCGTACAGGCCTTCCTGCGGGTCTTTTCCAGCGTTCTTGATTTGTTTTTAGCCGCAAATGTGATCTTTTCCGGATTTCGCTGATCAAATCGGCACCAAGTGTGCACGAGCCTGGCCAACAGCCCCCACAGTAAAGCAGTGTAAAAACCGGTTTTTTCGATAATCAACGGGGATGATAATGAACGGGATCAGGCCCCGATTGAGCGGCAGATACCACCGCGTCTCTGGCAGCCCCTTTTTCCCTTCAATCGGAGCTCCAAGGACTCATTTCGGCCAAACCGGGTCTCGAGCTTCAAGGAATGACTGAATCCCCTCGCGAGCCGATTCCGTTGTGCAAGCAGTCGCACTCCCGGCCGCACCCGCCGAAAGCTGACTGAGCAGCAATTCCCCAACACTCTCGTTGAGCAGCCGTTTGGTTGCCTGAATTGCCTCTTTTGGTGCTTCTGCACATTGGGTAGCCAGTTCGCTCGCAGCGACCCAGATTTGCTTGGAATCGACCGGCTCATCGCACAATCCCCAACGGCTCGCCTGATCAGCATCGACGGTTTGCCCGGTCAACACCATCCGGGCCGCGGTCGCCGCACCACATCGGAATGACAGCAGTGCCGTGGTGGCACCACCCACCAAGCCACGGCGCACGGCAATCGCTCCGAATTGCGACTGTTTTGAGGCCACGATCAGATCAGCAGCCAAAGCGAGCCCAAGTCCCGCACCTAACGCACCACCATCCACCGCAGCAACAATCGGCTTTGGAAAACGAAGCATGGATTCGTATAACTCGCTGAGACTACGCCAAGCCGCCAACCATTCGGGTAGGGCTGAGTTTTCTGGCATGTGGGCAATCTCCGACATCACCTGGAGATCGATTCCCGAACAGAAATGGTCTCCACTCCCTGTCAAAACCACCGATGCCACCCGCTTTTCCTGATAGATGTCAGAAAAGGCTGTCGTGAGGTCCTCGATCAATTGTGGATTCAGCGCGTTTCGTGTCTGGGGGCGATCCATCAGGATCGTCGCAACGTTTGCGTGAACTTTGACATCAACGTACTGCACAGTGAGCCTCCGGTCGCAGCAATAGGAACGAAGCGTTATCGCAGCATCCATGATGCCTTAATTGGCAACAGCAAACCAGTCGTGCAACACCAAAAGAAAACCCCACGGGTCGTCTGCAAGGACGACCCGTGGGGCATGTTGTTCAGATTATCTGTTGAACAGTCTGAGCAGGTTACTTGCAGCAACCGCAGGAGACTTCGGTGGTAACAGGCTTACAAACTCGTACCTGTACCTCTTTCATCGTGGTCACGGGAACACACACGGTGTATTCCTGAGGTGCCTCTTCAGTAACAGTGTCGTAAACCGTTACCTGACTGCTGCGGGTCCGCTCTTCAGGTACGCACTCGGTGTACTTGACTTCGCGGGTCTTTTCCTGAGTTTCCATGCGATTCCGTTTCACAGTGCGAGTCCGCTCTTCGGTCTTGCAAGTGGTCTTGGAAACCATACGAGTCCGGTCTTCCATCCGCGTCTTGGTAACGGGAACCTTTCGAGTCCGCGTTTCCTTGACCATCTTCGTCACGGGAACCGTACGTGTCTTCTCTTCAACACGACACTTGTTCACGTCGCGAGTTCGCTCCTCTTCACGCGTCTTGCAAACGTTGACCATGCGTTTGCGTTCTTCGACAACCATCTCGCAATAGGTCACTTCCCGAGTCCGGGTTTCCATTCGTGTTTTACAAACGGGAACCGTCTTGGTGCGATTTTCGCGACGATAGGTGGTGACAGGCACCTCACAAGTCCGCTCTTCAAGACGAGTCCTGCAAACGGGAACTTCACGAGTTCGTTGTTCGGTGTGGTACTTGGTGACCACGCAATCGCGTGTTCGCTCCTCCATACGACACTTCTGCAATTTCACCATCCGTGTTCGCTGCTCTGCACGACACTTGGTAACGCTGACTTTTCGAGTCCGTGTTTCCGTTTTGCAACGAGTCACAGGCACTTTTCGCGTGCGAGTCTCTGACTTGCAACGGGTCACCGTGTAAGTGTAGGGCACCTTGGTGGTCTGACGCTCGTAAGTTGTGCAGGGTACTTCTTCGGTTACCAGATTCGGCACATGCACACGTTTGTAAACCGTTTTCATTCCACCACAAGCATCATTGCAACCGTTGCGACAGCCACGATTACGAACGCCGCAGGCAACTTGCACCGCCTGGCACTCATAACGACCATGGTCACGAGTCACGGACCGCATCGTAGTGACCGGAACGCATTTTGTAACGGTTCGCTCGGCACTCACCGTTTCCTTTACAGGAATCTGGACTGTGTAAGTTTGCTCGATCTCTTCGGTGTAAGGCACACGAACGTTGTAAGTCTGCTCCACTTCTTCGGTGTAGGGAACCATCACCGTGTAAGTTTGCTCGACTTCCTCATGATAAGGAACCTGGACCATGTAAGTCTGAGTCACGGTTTCCGTCACTGGCACGCGAGCCGTGTAAGTCTGCTTGACCATTTCTGTGTAAGGAACGCAAACCTTGTAGGTCTGCTTGGTCATTGTGGTCTCAGGAATGCAAACACTGTAGGTCTGCTCAACCTGTTCCGTGTAAGGCACATAAACCTGATACTCGACTTCGCGAGTCTTTTTCACAGGAACCTTGACGCTGTAGGTCTTCTCGACCTGCTCCGTGTAAGGAACCATGACCTTGTAAGTTTGCTTCTCAGTGTAGGGCACCGAAACTTTATAAGTTTCAGTCACTTCCTCGGTCTTGGGAACACAGACGGTGTAGGTCTGCTCTACCTCTTCGGTATAAGGCACACACACCTGATAGGTCTGTTCAACCTCAGTGGTGACGGGAACCTGTACCGTGTAGGTCACTTCCTCGGTGTAAGGGACGCACACCTTGACTTTGTAAGTCTCAGTACGAGTCTTTTCATGCGGAACGTGAACCGTGTATTTCTGTTCGCGTGTTTCGACCCGGGGCACTCTCCGAGTGACCTGATTCATTCTTGTCCGTGTTTCCCGTTGATAGGTCGTGTGGGGAACCATCCGCGTCTCAGTAACCGACTGATTACGCGTGACCATGCGGGTGCCGCTAGCCGTTTTGGTTTCACCACAAGGCGTATCGCAGGCAGAACGACTTTTACAGCCGTTACAGTCGCCGCATGCCGCTTCGGCTCCAACACTGCTCAAAAGCAATGTCAAAACTCCGAGCATGCCGTGCATTAATCTTGCTCTCATTACTAAATATCCCCTCCCAAATATTACCCGCAGAGTGCGGGCGAAAAGCTTTCTCGATGGCAGAGTTTTACAACTGCGCAGCCTAGGCAGAACTCGGCCGAGTGGCCTGAGTCTAGGGGTTGCAGGTCGCGTGTCAATCTACGCCGCTCGTCTATTCTGGGAAAACAGGGCAATTTAAGAAGGGCATCCCTCTCCCTCGGGTTGCACACTTGGGGGGGTAGCTTGCTCTGCGCAGAAAACCTCTGCCCCACTGGAAACACTTTTCATCAAAACAATGCGTTTACAACTCTTTTGAAGATAATGGGCTCGCTTTCAGCCGGCGGGATCACCGTGGCTGAATGCCAGAAATTCGCGAGCCTCGTCCCAACTTGGGTGGGATCGTGAGCGGGATGCCCCGCGAGTTCCCTGAGCAACTCTTGCCTTCTCTTCTCATCAGCCGGGCCCCACCTGCGACTGTCCATTCACGATCCATCAGCCAGCTGCGGCGACCGTCGCTGCCAATGCCGTTCAATCGCAGCAATCAGCCCACGGTGACAGCTCAATACGGAAGGCTTCGCTTTTCTGCACCGTAAGTGCAAGAATCGATCTCCAAGAGCCGATAGGCCACCAAGAGGGAGGGGGGGATGAAGAAACCATGGACCTCCAGAAACCGGCACCTGTGACAAATCACGTCTTCTTATCTATGATCCAGCATGCTGAGGTTAGTTGGTTGTTGGGATAAGTAGGGATGAGATTGCTGGAATATTGATGCTGAAATAATTCAGAGTGCTGGAATTATGTTGAGGCCCTGCTAGTGTTGAGACGCTGCGGTGTTTCAAGTGCGGTGTTTTAAGGTTGATCCATGACACATCCGTGGATGTGTTCAGTACCAAACGACAACGGTCCATTCATGACATTCCATGGTTGGACTCAGTCGTGACTTCGCGTTGCGGTAGGCCTCGACGGGTTGCGATAGGAGAAGGTCGATGAATCGATCGCCTCAGGCGGCGACACAGTCCATGAGCGAATCAGGAAAACTGATCTGCGTGGGAGATCCAGCCACGCTTCCGAGTGAGATTGAGCGTAAAAACGTGATCCTCGTGGATACTTCGATTGCTGTGGTTGATGCTCTGAATGAGCCAGCGATCGATGGGGTGTGGATCGCCCGGGACCAACTTCCCCAGATCAGCGAGCTTCGGGGAATTGCCCAGAGCGGCCTGATGCTGAGGGATATGCCGGAAGGTGTGGCACTGATGGACTCGGACATGCGAGTCCTGTGGGCAAACGATCGGTTGATCGAATGGGCTGGCACGGCCAATGTTCCGGTAGCCGGCCGGAACTTTTACGAATTGCTGGCGAACCCTGAAATCATGGGCCCTGATTTCTGTCCTTTCCACACCGCATTGGCAACGAGTGAAGAGAGCACCAGTACGCTTCATAGCGATGGCAATCGATACTATCAGATCCACGCTGCTCCCATTGTGCAAAGCAATCACTCACGACAGCTGATTGTGACTGTCAGTGACGTGACCGATGAGATTCTTCAGCAGCAGAAACTGGCGGCCATTCATCAGGCAGGTCGTGAGCTGGCGGATCTTCGTCCCACGGAAATTTTCATGATGGAGGTTGATGACAGGATCGACCTGCTGAAAGAGAACATACGCCATTACCTGAGCGATTTGCTCAACTTCGAAGTGATCGAAATACGACTACTCGAACATGCGACGGGTAATTTGGTTCCCCTGCTGAGCGTCGAGATTGATCAGGATGCCTCAGACCGACAGCTCTTTGCCCACCCTCAAGGTAATGGCATTACAGGCTACGTGGCCGCCAGCGGAATGAGCTATGTTTGCCACGATGTTGAGAATGATCCGCTGTTCATTCCAGGGACAAGTACATCCCGCAGTTCCTTGACGGCACCCCTGATTCTGCACGATCAGGTGCTGGGCACCATCAATGTCGAAAGTCCTGAGCCAGCTGCATTCAGCGACAGCGATCTTCAGTTTCTGGAGATTTTCGCCCGTGATGTTGCTTTCGCACTCAACACTCTGGAACTTCTGGTTGCTCAAAAGGCCAATACTGCCCAGCAATCGTGTGACGCCATTCACAGCGCGGTAGCGATGCCTGTTGATGAAATCCTCAATGACGCTGTGAACGTCATGGAAGGCTACATCGGTCATAGCCCTGAGGTAGTTGATCGTTTGCGACGGATTTTGCACAACGCGCGCGATATCAAACAGACCATTCAGCAAATTGGCCAGAGGATGACACCTCTGGAAGCGGTGCCCGCGGGCGTGCAATCACCACAACACGCTGCCCTGCGAGAAAAACGCATCCTTGTGGTTGATGCTGATGAACAGGTTCGCGAAGACGCACACCAATTGCTGGAACGATACGGATGTGTCGTAGAGACGGCACAAAAGGGTGCCGAAGCGGTCATGATGGTTCGCAGTAGCGGGGGTTCCAGTGGCTACGATGTCATCATCAGCGACATTCGCTTACCCGACTTCAGCGGCTACCAATTGATGCTGCGTCTGGGTGACATCATTCACCGAGTGCCCATGGTCCTCATGACGGGCTTCGGGTATGACCCTGGACACTCAATCGTGAAAGCCCGACAGAACGGCCTGCACCCGAAATGTGTCCTGTTCAAACCGTTCCGACTGGATCAGATGATCGATGTCGTGAAAACGATCCTGGACCTCAATAAGAGCGATCCACTGCGACCAAAGTCTGGGACGGATCACACATCAACCTCCTGAGCCCCGCTGCTTCTTCCAGCAAGCTGACGTGACTGCAAGCTGATGTGACTGCAAGCCGATGTGGTTGCAAGCCGATGTGGTTGCAAGCTGACGTGGTTGCCGGAACCTGAATCGATCGCGGACTGCGAGCCAACGGCAGTGTTAATTGTGCTCTTCCATGTCCTGAATGTATTGCCGCAAGCGTTCCAACTCATCTGCGGTTCCCTTGAGTTTGAGCATATTCTCAACTCGCTTGAGCAACTCGACCTGATTGACTGGCTTGCTGAGAAAGTCATCCGTGCCCGCTGAAACAGCCCGCTCGATGTCACCCAACTCATTCAAGGCAGTCACCATCAGAATCATCACACGACTGGTTTCGGGATTTCCTTTGAGCGTCTCACAAACCTCAAAACCACTCAACCGTGGCATCATGACATCCAACAGGACCAGATCCGGCTTGAAGGACGCGACCTTGTCCAACGTATCCTGGCCATCAATCGACGTCTCAATCTCACAGTCGACGTTAACGAGATATGCCTCAAGCAATTCCCGATTAGCGTCATTATCATCGGCGATCAGAATTCGGTGCATTGAACGGTTTGAGGGGTGCAACGGGTTAAAAATTTCCGGAACCAGTATTCAGACAATCTGAAATACTGATAGATCAGCATGCTGGAGCGGTCGCAACTCGCCCTGCGGGAACAGGAAAGTCCTCGCACATATCACGGACTTCGCCACGTATCTTCTGGTGCGTAACCGAATCGTCTGAATTGCTCAACGCCTGATGAATCCAGGCACCGACGCGTTTCATTTCCTCGGGCCCCATTCCACGAGTGGTAAGTGCGGGTGTTCCGATTCGGATACCCGAAGGATCCATCGGCTTGCGCGTATCAAACGGGATCATGTTCATATTGACAGTGATGCCGCAGTTATCCAGCACAGCCTCCGCCTTTTTTCCTCCAAGCCCTGCAGCCGTAACATCGACCAGCATCAGGTGATTTTCAGTACCACCACTGACCAGCGGCAACCCATGGGCCATCAGTGTCTCTGCGAGCACCTTGGCATTGTCGACAACTGTTTGCCCGTAAACTTTGAAGTCATCTACCATGGCTTCCCCAAAACAGACGGCTTTGCCAGCGACCACATGCATGAGAGGTCCGCCCTGTGTTCCGGGGAACACATTCCGATTGACCAGTTTGAGGTGGTCTTTTTTGCAGAGAATCAAACCACTGCGGGGCCCACGCAGAGTTTTGTGTGTCGTGGTCGTCACATAATCGGCATAGGGAACCGGACTGTTGTGCACACCTGCGGCAACCAGTCCGGCGTAATGGGCCATATCGACCAGCAGTCGAGCTCCGACCTCATTTGCAATCTCTGCGAACTTGTCGTGCGGAATCTCACGAGGGTAGGCGCTCGCTCCAGCAACAATCAACTTGGGCTTGTGCTCGCGAGCCAGCGAGGCAATCTGATCAAAATCGAGTCGATGATTTTCCGGATCAACGCCATAATTGTGAAAATTATAAAGCCGTCCGCTGATATTCAGCTTCATGCCGTGGGTCAGATGGCCGCCCTGAGCCAAATCAAGTCCCAGAACATGGTCGCCAGGTTCCAGACAGCTGAGATAAACGGCCGTATTGGCCTGTGATCCGCTATGCGGTTGCACATTGGCGGCCTCGGCACCGAACAGCTGCCGTGCCCGCTCGAGAGCAATATTCTCGACGACATCGACATGCTCACATCCACCGTAATACCTGCGTCCGGGGTATCCTTCGGCATATTTATTGGTCAACACACTGCCGGCGGCCTGCATGATCGCCAAACTGGTGTAGTTCTCGCTGGCGATCATTTCCAAGCCATCCTGCTGGCGGATTGCTTCGGCTTCAATCGCGTCCCAGACTGCTGGATCTTGCTGCTGCAATGGATTCATTCGGCCGATTCTCGATGATTGAGGAGGTGAACCGGGTCAGCCCGGCGTTGACACAGTGAAAATGCCTGTGCTTGGATTGTCGACGTCAGTAGGCAGACCGTCAATGTCGGCGATGAGATCACTTCGGAGAGCCGAACTGACCTGATTTTTAGGCTCATCTACCCGAAACAATGCGAAGAAGTGGGAAAGATTGTTTGGATTCCCCCTACTTTATCGGATAAAACGGTAGGTTGTGCTGAACTAAGCACCTCTCCCGCGCGTTGAACGTATTGCGGCGGCTTCTGGCCGCTTGAATTCGACTCAAAAACGTGTTGCTTTTCCTTGCAAGCCTTTGGCGTGACCTAAGCTTTCCAAGGAATCCGATCCTTAATCATCTCAAGTGTCTGGAATGAAAAACCACTATAAACTGATTGCTCTCGTCCTCGCTCTCGCTCCTCTGGCGAATGCAGAGGCCGTTCTGGCCCCCTTTGACAAAGTCTCTGAAGGGTACACAAAACTCGCCGTTAACGACCAGAAAAACCCCAAGGGCCTATTCAGCCTCTGGAAAAAAGATAAGGACGCCCAACTTTTAGGTGAATTGCCCAAAAACTTCATGGGCAAGAATTATTTCATCGCACTGACGGTAAGCAGCGGCGACAAATACGCCGGGCTACAGTCGGGTGACTGGGTCGTCCAATGGCGCCGCTACGGTGACCGTTTGGCCCTGATCGCTCCCAATCTTGATATCCGAGCGACTGGCGATGCTGAAAGCAGAGCATCCGTCAAACGCTTATTTACCGACCGAGTCCTGTTGGACGTACCCATCCTTGCTTTGGGCCCAACCGGCGGCCCAGTCATCGATTTGGATGCACTTCTGATTGGCAATGCGACCCGCTTCTTCGGCTCATCCGTGCGGATCAGCAACTCACGAATCACCAAATTGGCCTCGGCGAAGGTTTTCCCGGGGAACGTCGAAGTCGCCTTTGAAATTGTGGGTGGCAGCGGCCGCTTGCAAACCATCCACTATTCGTTCAGCGAAGTGCCAAGCGCCACGGCTGGCTACAAGCCTCGTCAAGCCGATGAGCGCGTAGGTTACTTCACCACATCCTTCTCGGACCTGAGCAAATACGAAGATGACGATACTCGTGTCCGGTTCATCAACCGTTGGAAACTTCAGAAACGCGACCCCAGCCTGCAACTCAGTCCTCCCAAGGAACCCATTCGCTTTTATGTCGAGCACACTGCTCCGGTCCGCTATCGGCGATGGATCAAAGCTGGTGTTGACTACTGGAACAAGGCGTTTGAAAAAGTAGGTTTGATTGACGCGATTGTGATCGAGTACCAGGATGCCCAGAGTGGTGTTCACATGGAAAAAGATCCAGAAGACGTCCGTTACAACTTCATTCGATGGTTGAACAACGACGTGGGAACAGCCATTGGGCCAAGCCGCGTACACCCTTCCACGGGCGAAATTCTGGATGCTGACATCATTTTAACCGACGGCTGGATCCGGCACTTCAATTACAACTACGAAGACCTGATGCCCAAGTTGGCAATGGAAGGCATGGCAGCGGAGACATTGGCGTGGCTTGGAAAGAATCCACGTTGGGATCCCCGCGTCCGTTTGGCTCCTGCAGAGCAGGGCAACTATCTCCGAAGTGAAATTCAACGGCAGTCGCAGCAGCCTTACGCTGGCTATCGCCTTGCTCAGGCAGATCCCTCACTTTTGGGCGACGATGAATTTGATGGACTGTACGGCCATGTCAGCCAGAAAAATGGTCTATGCATGGCTGCCAGCGGTCGCAACTTGGATCTCGCTTTGGCCCGCATGGACTGGGCTCTGTCTCTGATGGCAACCGAAGAGGCCGAAAAGCAAAAGAAACGAAAGAAAAAGAATAAGGAAAAAGAAGGCGAAGAAAAGGATGACGCCAAGGAAGAAGACGGGAAAAAAGCTGACAAGGACGACGACAAGGATGCAGAAAAGAAAGACGACGGCGACAAAAAAGACGGCGACAAGAAGGACGATGACGACGAAGAAAAGGACGCCAGTGAAGCTGTGGCTAAGAAACCCACTGGCCCCATGCTTGATGGCATGCCCGAATGGTTCGTGGGACCACTTCTGGCTGATCTGGTTGCCCACGAAGTTGGACACACCCTCGGCCTGCGTCACAACTTCAAAGCTTCTGGCCTGTTGACCTTGGACGAAATCAACAGCAAAGAGGTCAAAGGCAACAAGACCTTCACCGCATCGGTGATGGATTATACGCCAATCAACTACCGTCTTGAGTCGGGCGAAGTCCAAGGTGACTACGGAATGATTGACATCGGACCGTACGATTACTGGGCGATCGAATACGGCTACACAGCCGACGACAAAAAACTCGCCGAAATCCTCAAGCGTTGCGGCGAACCCGAATTGCAATACGCAACGGACGAGGACACCAATGGTCCCGATCCACTGGCTCGACGATATGACTTCTCCAAAGATCCTCTCGATTACGCCAATGAGCAGCGGAAGCTGATCAAACTGTATCGTGAGCGCATCCTCGACAAATTCGTCAAAGACGGCGACAGCTGGGCCAAGGCCCGCCGTGGCTATGAGCTGACCCTCAGCTTGCAGACCCGTGCGGTCAACATGATGGCAAACTGGATCGGTGGAGCATTCATCAACCGCGACAAGAAAGGCGATCCTGGCGATCGTCCGCCAGTCGAGGTCGTGCCAGCCTCACAGCAAAGAGCTGCATTGCAATTCGTGATCGATACTTCGTTCAACGATGACGCTTACGGCTTGACACCCAAGTTGCTTGAGCGAATGAGCGTCGACAAGTGGTTGGATGGCGGCTCACGTGGTGCCATGTCCAACGAAGCCACTTGGCCGATCCATGATCGAATTCTCGGCGTTCAAGCCTCAGCACTGACGCTGCTGATGAATCCAACGACGTTGCGACGTGTGTACGACAACGAATTGCGACTGCCTGCAGACGTCGAGACGCTGACGCTTCCCGAGTTGCTTTCATCCATCAACGAAACCGTCTGGAGCGAACTCGCTGCCGATTGTCCTGATGGACGCAACGACCGTGAGCCAATGATTTCCTCCCTGAGAAGAAACTTGCAACGCGAGCACATGCAACGTCTTGTCGATCTGATTCTTGAGTCATCCGACGACACTGCTGCACATAAGCCCATTAGCAACCTTGCCCGCATGGAATTGCGAGAGCTCTCCAGCAGCATTCAAGGTTCTCTGGATAAGTGCGGCAAGAAGATGGATGCCTACACAAAAGCTCATCTGACGGAGACCAAAGAACGGATTAACCGTGCTTTGGAAGCTGGCTACACTTACAATGCTGCCGCCAGCCAAGGTCCGATCATGATGATGCTGGGTAGAGAAACTGACAACGAATAGTCATATTCGAGAAACTGATGACTGCTCAGGAGCAGTTTACATCCACAGGGCGTCTCGGCAACGAGACGCCCTTTTTTTGCGCATACAAAAAACGATCCCGTGTCTCACACAGAGAATATTCCCTGCTCGCCACTGACGAAAACGTTAAACTGCCGACTGAACTTACCGACAACCTGCCTTTGCGGAGCCCCACCTATGCATCGCTCACACTTCTCAGTGATCACTCTCCTGATGACATTGCCACTGTGGGTTCCTACTGGAAACGCGTCCGCAGAAAAACTGAAGTTCCAGAAGACTGTGATTGATCCCAATCTTGGCAAGGTGTGTTACGCGGTCACGGCTGCTGATGTAGACGGCGATGATCGTCTGGATGTGGTTGCAATCAGCGAACGTGAAGCCATGTGGTATCGAAATCCCGATTGGAAAAAACATGTGATGATCAGTGATGCTGTCACAAAAGATCATGTCTGCATCACCGCCGGTGACATCGATGCCGACGGGAAAGTGGACTTCGCAATGGGAGCAGGTTGGCCGAAAAGCGGTGGAGAAATATTCTGGATACAAAGAAGTGAATCACTACAGTCCCCATGGAAGGTTCACTCCATCGGTGCCGAAGCGTGGACCCACCGAATGCGATTTGCTGACGTGTTGGGAACCGGCAGGGACCAACTCGTAGTCACACCTCTCAATGGCGACGGCGATAGCGGTATTCGTTTGTTGGCTTATCCGATTCCAGAGCAGCCTGCTGATGCAAAATGGACACCCAAAATCATGGCCCGCTCGCTCAATCGAGCTCACAATCACTGGCACATCGACCAGTCAAAAACAGAAAAACCAGATGACACTATCGTGGCCAGTCAGGAAGGACTGAATCTGGTACAGCGGACAGCAGATGGTGGCTTTTCCGTTACCGAAATCTCCAAAGGCTCCATGGGTGAGCGACCAGCCCAACGTGGATCGGGGGAGGTCAAACAAGGGCAACTCGGGAGCCAGATCATGTTGGCGACAATCGAACCAATGCACGGCAATCAGGTCGTTGTGTACCTCGGTCAAAAACTGAACAAACACATGCAGCGTGTTGTCCTCGATGAGTCTCTGGCCCAAGGGCATGCCATCTGGTGTGCCGATTTCGATGGTGACGGGAGAGATGAAGTGGTAGCAGCTCATCGGGAAGCAAAAGCCGATGGCTCTCTCGCAGGTATCTATTTATATCAGTCAACTGATGCCAAGGGTCAGCGATGGGAGCGCAGCCTATTGGACGCCCCCATGGCATGCGAGGACCTCTGGTGTGCGGACTTCAATGGAGATGGAAACATCGACATTCTAGCGGGGGGTAGATCAACACATGACGTGAATCTCTATCTCAATCAGACCACCGATTGAGTCCACGGGGATCACAATCTCTGCTCGTAATCGTAACAACCAGACCAAGTTAACAAGTTGCGGAAATCAGCAGCCTCTCATCCTTGGGCAAGACTAGAGAAAACATCTTTAGAGTCCGATGTTTCAAGAACAGGACCAGAAGCGCCACACTTGAATTGTGTGGGGTTTCCGTCCACCAGTGGTTACCGATTTAGCGATCGCAAGTTGGCAGGCGCGCCAATTCTGTATATCCGGGCCGATTCGGATTTTATTGAAACGGCTTCTTTTCAGGTGTGCATTCCAGCAAACACTACAACACAGTTACCTGTTGTTACATACGATCTTATCCTATTCGTCTGACTACTTGAAAATATCATGCGCTGTAATGAATCAATACCACCCACGGTGTATATGATCGACGATGATCCGAACGATGTCGTGATCCTACGTAGATTATGCGAATCCGTTGGGCTGAAGGTTGAGAGTTTCATCTCACCACAAGAATTTCTGATGCAACTCAGATCGGTCGAATCCGGTTGCATCGTGGCCGATTTGATGATGCCTGAGATGACCGGTCTGCAACTGCACGCGGAGTTGAAAGATGCTCAGGCTGAAATTCCGATCATAGTGATCACCGGCCACGCCGATGCGCGAACCTGTCGAACGGCACTTCAAAATGGTGTCTTTGATTTCGTGGAGAAGAGCTTCAATCCTCACGACCTGCTGGTTGTGATTCAATCTGCGATCGAAGAAAATATCAAGCAGAGTACTGAACGCCGTATTCGTGAGACAGCGATGCGACAATTCGACAATCTGTCGAAGCGTGAAGACGAGGTCATGAAGTTGCTCGTCACGGGCTTGACTCTCAAATCGATCGCTGGGGAGTTGGGAATCTCAGTACAAACTGCGTCAAAGCATCGAATTCGACTTTTCGAGAAGCTTGATGTCCACAACGAAGTTGAGCTCGTCAAATTGCTGATGCGTATTGACCCTTTGCTTCCGCTGAATGGCTACAGCGCAGCCTGAGCTGCACGTTTCCTACATCCGCGCCAGGATTTCACTCACTTCTGCCCGCTGCGGGGGCATGAAGTGATTGAACGGTTCGGCCATGTGGTCGCTGCAGATACCGTTGATCGACAGAGCACACTTGGTTGCTTTGATGAAACGGCTGGCGTACTTTCCAACCGTGTAAATCTGCTGCAACCTGTCAACGCGTTGACTCAAAACTTCGATCTTCTGGTGATTCTCGGCAACTGCTGCCTGATACAGATCAACGAACAATTGCGGATAAATATTTGCACCACCGTTGACTCCCCCGTCAGCTCCCATCGCAACAGCCTGCGCTGTCAGGTGTTCGGGGCCGATTAACATCGACCAATCAGGGCGAATTTCCTTCAAGCTCAGCATTTGTTGAAAGTATTTCAGATCACCACTGCTGTCTTTGACGCCAACGATTTGCGGATGCTGGGTCAATGTTCGTAGCGTGTCGATCTCAAACCAGACTTTGGTCAAGCTCGGCATGTTATACAACATCAACGGCAAAGGAACTTCTTCCACAATGTCGGCGATATACTGGATCAACTCGGTCTGCCCAGCGGGAAAGTAATAAGGCGTCGATAAAACCACTGCATCAGCTCCCGATTGCCTGGCGAAATCAGCAAGTCGCAAAGACTCGACCAACGAGGTGTCCGTCACACCCACCAGTACGGGAACTCTGCCATCGATGACTTCATTCACAAGCTGAATGAAGTCACGGCGCAAAGCATAGCTGAGACTTGGGGCCTCACCGGTAGTTCCCAAAATGAAGACGCCTTTGACGCCTCCTTCAACCACATGCTCAAGCAGTCGTTGCGCTCCTTCATGATCCAATTTGTCCCTGTCAGACAGAGGCGTCACGAGAGGAGGAACAATGCCCTGATACAACGGTTCCAATGATTGACGGTTTGTCATGCTTTTCAAACAGTCATCCATGCGGCTTTATAATTCAGACCCAAATTAAGAATCCGCTGCAGAAGTGCTTCGTAACTGATACTCACAGATTCCGCTGATTCCGCAAGGTCTTCGCCAAACTCGATGTTGGGATTTGCATTGGCTTCAATGACATAGATTTCACCCTTCTCTGTCATCCGCAAATCCATCCGACCATAGCCACTCATGCTCAGCGCTCTGTAAACCCTTTTGCAGAGCTTTGAGATACGCTCCTGGGTCGCTTCGTCCAGATCGGTGGCAGCATGCGTTGTAATCTGGTGTTTATCCTGATACTTCCGATCCCATTTGACTCGGCTGGTCGCGATACGGGCAAGTTCCTCAGGCATACTGCCAAAGTTCATTTCCCAAGCAGGAAAGGTTCGCAATCGGGTGTTCCCCAGCACACCAACATACAACTCCCGTCCTTCGATGTATTGTTCTGCGATTGCATCATCATTCGTTTTCTCATGAATGAATTTGACTCTCTCGGCCAACGCTTCATCGGTGTGAACGATCGAGGCTTGCGCGATCCCGTAGGAAGCGTCTTCGACGGTCGATTTCACAAACAGCGGAAATGAGAGTTTTTTCGGCCGATGCACAGTCCGCCCGACGGGAAAAACCGTGAACCTCGGTGTTGGGATTCGGTGATAGGTCATAACCTTCTTCGACAATGCCTTGTCTTTGGTCAGCAGTAATCCCCGAGGGTTGCAGCCTGTGTAGGGTTGCTGCATCAGTTCCAGATAACTGATCACGGCAAAGTCATAAGTCACGACACCATGAAATTCCTCGAGCATCATGAACGTGATGTTTGGTTGAAAATCACGTAAAGCTTCTCGAATCGGTGCCAGATCATCGTAGACACCCAGTGGGAGCACTTCATGTCCTAATCGACGCAAAGTCTCGCAAACATCGAACTCTGCTTTCCACGGATCCATCTCCGATTCCGAAATCCCCTCAAGACTTCGAGGCGGTACGTGGCCATCGCGGACAAGCACCAGAACACTTAGTTTGCTCATCGCCTGATCCAGAATTCGTGGCTAGTGTGTGCGTTCATGCTGCAGGAAGATGACAAAAAGCAGGCCAGCAACAATCCGGGCCGGAAGGCATCCAACTGAACTTCACGACGAAAACAGAAAAACTCAAATGGCAAAGCGATGCCTTCCCTCGTGTATGAAGCTTGTGGTTCGCACTGCTACCAAAATCATCGCATCACGCTTCGCGTCCTCGGGTGAGGCTCCCAAACGCAATTTGAGTTCACGACACCGTTGAATCATTTCCTGCACCACTTGATCAATCGTGTACGTGTACTCACCAGTCCACCGTGCAATAGCGCGCCGCAGTTCTCCACGCACGCGAACCAAAAAGGCCGCAGCTGTCGGATTTCGACGATGCGCGGGATCGCTCGAAAAGAGTTTGCGTAAATCGTTGTCATAGATACTTGGAAAGTCGAGACCGTATCGCTCTCGTTTGCGTTCGTAATGTGAACGAAGCGTTTTTCGAATCTTCGAGATTGGCTCCGCCCTGGCTCGTGATTTGACATGAGCACCTTTTCCGTCAATCGACTTCATGAAATCATCGACCATATTCAGCTTGTGAATCGCTGGCCAAGTTCGATAGCGAGTACGCCATCGTGATCCCGGGCGAAGCCAAACGGCAAATGTTTCCGCAAAATCTTCCAACGGATGTGCCTGAGCGTACCACATCTCGAGATGCTGTACGAAGTTACGACTGGAGGGCTTGGGGCGATAATAGTCTGGGTAAGGCTGGGAAGGTTTGCCGAATGATTTCCGGTAGCGGGCACGGCGACGAAGACGGTAGGCTGTGTCAATCGCGTGACCTGCCTCGTGCCTCAGAATTTTCATGCACCAAGCTTGGGTACCCCCCTCAACCTCTAACAACTGCTTCCGCTCCAAGCGGATCAATCTTGGGTGGGCCAGATAGAACGGTATCGCAATCCCCGGGATACCATCTGGTGAAAACCATTCATCACTCAACCAACAATGGGGCGAAAACTTGAGTCCGCGGTGTGCCAATTCCTGATTAAGCTGTTGGATTCGATCTTCTAATGGAGTCCCACGGATCGTGAGCTTCAGATCACAGATCCGCGCATCAAGCAACTCCTCATCGGTCATTGAGTTCAGATCTGAATGTTTCGACGGCATGTTGCGATCAAAAAACTGAAAATCGGGGATTTACTGCCAAAGCGATCGCGACAGTTTATTCAACAAACGAGCAATGTCTTCACACAAAAACCACGAACTGGGCAAAAGCATTTCAGCCAAGAATGGGAATCCCGTTGCCGACGCAAACATGCCGCTGGCCTCTTTTGCAAGATTGACTGGCCCGGGCAGGAGCGCCATTGCCGTGCTGATTCTGAATGGGGAGGGGTCGGAAAGGATCATACAACGCTGTTTTGACCCCGCAAATCACGTCCCATTCAAAATAGGCCAGATCCGATATGGCCTCTGGATCGGCACTCATCCGGACGACACCGGAAACCCGCCAAACTCAGAGAAACCTGCCGAACAGCCAGCCGAATCAGTCGTTGTCACTCCTGGAAAAGACCATCACTTCGAAATCCACTGCCATGGTGGGCCGGCAGCTATTGCCAGAATCGAGGCCGATCTGCTGGCTTGTGGTGCGGTACCTGCTTCAGATCCCGACCACGGAAATCGATCCGAATCGTCTCTACTGATCCACGAAGCCGAAGTCATCCTCGCAAAATGCACCACTACCAGAACAGCCGCAATTGCAATGGATCAGGTCCGAGGAGCATTGCTCGAATGGGCCAGTCACTGGCAAACATCGCTGACCCCTGACAAGCTTGCGGTGTTTCGGAGTCAACAAAAGGCACTTCTCAGCGCAGCAGCCTGCACAGCAAGACTGGCAGAGCCGTTTCGGATCGTACTGACTGGCCCACCCAATGTGGGTAAAAGTAGCCTGCTTAACGCGCTGGTCGGTTTTGACCGAAGTATTACGCTCGACATGGCTGGAACCACCCGAGATGTGCTGCATGCCAATACCGTCATCGCAGGATTCCCCGTCCGCGTGAGCGACACGGCTGGCATCCGTGACCACGCAACTGCGGAAACCATCGAACGAGAAGGCATGCGCAAAGCGCAACTGGCGGTTGCCGAAGCCGATCTGCTGCTGCTTGTCTGTGAACCGCTGGCAGAAGGTGGTTACAGTAAGATGCCAGCACATCCGCCTGAAACTCCCCATCTGCGCATCCTGAATAAAGTCGATCAGAAACCTGAGTCTTCCCAAACATCTTCCCACAGCACCGATGAGCTGAAGTCGCCATTTGATGCCAGTACCAATGCTTTGACTGGGGAGGGTTTGGCAGAATTGATGGTTACAATTGGCGAACTGCTCAGTCAAAATCTACCTGAGGCTGGTGAACCGGCACTGCTCAACGAGCGGCAATTGGAAATCATGAAACAAAGCTCGCTCGCAGATTCTCCAGAACAGATATCTGAGTTTCTGGGTCATTTGATAAGTCACAACATTGGGTAAAACAAGATGATTCGAAAACTCATACGGTCCACAACTTTTCTGGGATTGATTTTCATGCCGCTGCTTACAAGTTCCGGAAACGAGAATCCAAGCTGGGCGATCGTGATCCATGGTGGTGCGGGTAGTGACCCGAAAAACTGGAATGAGGCCAAGACCAAAATACGGGAAGCTGGACTTCAACGTGCACTAACGGCTGGTCGAGATGCGTTGGCTAACGGTCGTAATGCACTGGACACCGTAGAACTGGTGATCCGTATTCTTGAAGATGATGCGGCATTCAATGCGGGTCGAGGTGCCGTCCTCACCAAGGAAGGAAAAGTCGAATTGGATGCATCAATCATGGATGGCAAAACCCGGGCATGCGGCGCCGTTGCCAGCCTGACTGCCACCAAAAACCCCATCAATCTGGCTCGGCGGGTGATGACTCAAACGCCCCATGTGCTGCTTGCCGGGCACGGTGCTGATCAATTCGCCGAGCAGCAAAAAGTGCCCCTCGTCGCACCGGATTACTTCCTCAGCAAAGCACGGTTTGCTGAAAATGAGCCACACTTTGGTACCGTTGGCTGTGCCGTGCTGGATTCCCATGGAAATCTTGCTGCGGGCACCAGCACCGGCGGTACTTCCAAAAAACTGCCAGGCAGAGTTGGTGATTCGCCGATCGTCGGAGCTGGAACTTACGCCGCGAACGATACCTGCGCTGTTTCAGGAACCGGCGTCGGTGAGGAATACATCCGCAACTCGGTAGCCTATGACGTTGCAGCACGGATGCGTTATGCCAACCAAAGCATCGAAGAGGCCGTCACCACCATCATGCAACAAACATTGCAATCTGGTGTGGGTGGAATCATCGCACTCTCGAGCGATGGAAAAATTGTGATGCAGCACAATACTCCCGGGATGAGCTGTGGTGCCGCGGACAGTTCAGGACGATTTGAAACTCATTTGGCCCTCAAGGATGGCGGATCTTCACCAAACACTGAAAACACGGATACTGAAACTGCATCTGCAGCCAATACCGAAATCTCGGATTTGCTTCTGCAACAGGTCAAAGACTGGAATCAAGGCGATATCGATGCCTTCATGAAACCCTACTGGAACAGCGAACAATTGACTTTTTCCTCGGGCGGAAAAGTCACGCGTGGATATGCAAAAACACTGAAAGGCTACAAGCAGAGATATCCTGATGCAAAAACGATGGGAACGCTGAGCTTCGAGCAACTTGAGTTCCAGACGCTAGGAAAAGATGCCATGCAAGTACTCGGTATCTGGAAGCTTGCCAGAGACAATCAACCTCTGGAAGGACGTTTTACCCTGGTACTGCGACGCTTTCCCGACGGCTGGAAGATCATCCACGACCATACCTCGAAAACACCAGACGAGCCGGAGTAACCGTGGGTCTGATGATAAAACAGCGCACGTGATTCGCAGTGATCCATTCGCTGCCAACCAGACGAGTCTTGCGACATGGCTGGGTGCAATGTGAGCATTGCTTGCGAGTTGCCAGTCATCGCACCTGTCTCCTGACTGAAGGTTCACACTGAAACCATGTCTGATTCCCCATCTCCAAAACATGAGCCCCCGGAGATCCCTGCCCCGGAGCAACGTCTGCCAGTGGTCATGGTGGAAACTCCTCACCCTGCTACGCTGCATCCCGATCGGTTGTTGGAAAGCTGTGGTTTACGTACGCAACGTCGAAGCGGTCCCGGTGGTCAACATCGGAATAAAACCAGCAGCGGTGCTTTCCTGCACCACTCACCCACCAACACCACGGCAGAAGCAACCGAACGAAGAAGTCAGGCAGACAATCGAAAAGTGGCATTGGAAAGATTACGATTTCGTCTGGCCGTTGAAGTACGTAGTCCGTCTCCCATGGATGGATACGAGATAGGTTCTCAAGAGCAGGAACTGAGGACACGATTTGAGGGACAGCCCCTCAAAATCAGTGATCGCAACCGTGATAAGCCAGCTGTACTGGCTTTACTTTTGAATGATCTGCACGTGTGTGGTGGCCAGCCCAGTGCCGTCGGACCCGTCTGGGACACCTCCACCAGCGCCATTGTGCGACTGATCAAGTCGCACCCCAATGCATTCACCTTGCTGAACCGAATCCGACAGCACCATGACCGCCTGCCATTGAGATAGTGCAATTGAGATAGTGCAATCCCATCTGAGTTGACAGGAACCTGCCTTCGCTCGTTGGTCTTGTAAAAGACGTTTGCTATTCTCGGGGCGAGGCTTGAATCAAGGCGGATTGTGGCACCATGTGAAGTTTGATGACATTTCGGCTAAACTGTTAAGTCACGCACACATTCGTGAGAATTGATTTTCAGCCGGATAAAGACGGCTATGAAATCAATGATTTCCCCCAACAACCCGTCGCCTGAATCAGTCGACTGAATCCCCACGAGGTCTTCTTTGACTCTCTCGATCATCACTTTCGCGTTCCGTGGTCTGCTCCCAGTCTATCTGTGCTTCATGCCGCTAGTCGGCTTCAGCGCAGAGATTTTTGTGGAAGCTGAAAGTTTCAAACAGCGTGGCGGTTGGAAACTTGATACGCAGTTCATCCAACAAATGGGGTCTCCCTATTTGCTCGCTCATGGCCTGGGAAGACCCGTCGACGACGCCGTCACGACAGTCAATGTGCCCGAGGCCGGAAATTATCGCCTTTGGGTTCGAACCAAGGACTGGGTCGCACGGTGGAATGCCAAAACTTCACCTGGCAAGTTCCAGGTAATCCTTGATGGGAAACCTGTCGAGACAACCTTCGGCACCCAAGGTATTGAATGGTCATGGCACGATGGAGGCCTCGTCTCGCTCAAAAAAGGAACAACTGAGCTGAGACTGAAAGATTTGACTGGCTTTGATGGACGATGCGATTGCATCTACTTGACCAACGGAACTGATCAGCCACCTCCACCTGCGGACACCGTGCTTTCAAAATGGCGACGTGAACAACTCGGGTTGGCAGAAGACCCTCAAAATCGCGGTCCCTATAATTTGGTCGTGATTGGCGGAGGGTATGCTGGCATGGGCAGTGCCCTGTCCGCTGCCCGCATGGGATGTCGCGTCGCTCTGGTCCAGGACAGACCTGTGCTGGGCGGCAATGGCTCAAGTGAAGTGCGTGTTTGGGCCAAAGGTAACATTCGTCGTGGCAAGTTTCCCCGCATTGGCGAAATCATTGAGGAGATTTCTGATAAAGCGAAGAAGTCTCCTGGAACCTATGAAGAGTTCGGGGATGAACTGAAGGAAAAGGTCATCCGCAATGAACCCAACATTGACCTGCTGCTGAACCACCACGCCCACCGAGTCGACATGCAGGACAATCGCATCGCTGCAGTCCATGCTTTGGATACGCGTACAGGAAATGAAGTCAAAATCATCGGCGACTACTTTGCCGACTGCACGGGTCATGGCTGGATCGGTAGTTGGGCAAATGCTGATCGCGAGATGTCACCTGATGGGCGGATGGGAATGAGTAACATGTGGGCATGGGACGAACGGGATACGCCCACAAAATTCCCTGACACGCCCTGGGCTTTGAATCTGGAAATGGCTGATTTCCCCTATCCACGTGATCATCATGGTCAGTGGTTCTGGGAAAGCGGATTCGACAAGGACGCCATTGGTGACGCTGAAGGAATTCGGGACTGGAATCTGCGAGCAGTTTACGGTGCATTCAATGCAATGAAGAATCGCGACGGAGCAGAAAAGCACCCCAATGCGATCCTCACATGGGTTGCTTACGTCGGTGGGCCTCGAGAAAGCCGGCGGCTGATGGGTGATATTGTTTTGACCGAAGACGATATCGTGGCCAAGAAAGATTTCCCTGATGGCTGTGTACCGAGCACCTGGTCGATCGACCTTCATTACCCAAAAGAGCAGTACGCAAAAAAATATGGGAACAACCCCTTCATTTCCAAAGCAGTACATGGCAAGGGTGTTGATCGATCTTACGGATACCCCGTCCCCTACCGCTGTTTCTACAGTCGCAACATCGACAATCTGTTCATGGCTGGTCGCTGCATTAGCGTAACTCACGAAGCACTGGGTACCGTGCGTGTGATGAAAACCTGCGGAATGATGGGCGAAGTCGTTGGAAAGGCTGCTTCCCTATGTGCCTTGAATGATTGCCAACCACGCGATGTTTACGAATCACATCTGGATGAACTTCTGACGTTACTGAAACTGCCGGGCAAAGCGCACCGCAGCACACCCTCCGCCGACATCATTATCCCGTCCGATGCGTTGCCACTGGCAGGCCCCCGAGGACCCGCTAATGGCATGGACATCAGTAAACTGGCAGGTGCTGTTGTGGACGATGAGACGGCCAACCTCAAAGGGAACTGGACCAATGGAACCGGACTGCCAAACTATGTTCACTATGGCTACAAATACACCGGACCAAATACCAACGCCACCGCTACTTTCAGAATCAAAGCTCCCAAGGCAGGACGGTATTCGGTTCAAGCGTTCAGCCAGGCGCACCCCAACCGTTCCACAAAAACTCCCATCACCGTAACTCACAATGATTCCGCAACAGAACACACCATCAACCAACGCCTGAAAAGCAAGGATGATGTGGTGAGCATCACGGATATCACCCTGTCGAAACAGGATGAAGTCATCGTGACCATTGGCACCAGGGGAGCCGACGGGACCGTTCACATTGATGCCGTTCGCCTTCTGGAAGTCGAGTAAAACGTCTTCAATGGCGACGAAGCCAAATCACAGGTATCCGCTACGAGCTCAAACGACTCATGTCATTCGCACATGCCTGGTTGTTTCGTTATTACTTGCCATTCCCAAACCGGCATCACGAAATCCGGCTGAAGTCGTCGTCGCGCCCAGTCTTGAATCCATCGAATTCCCCGCAGAACTTGCCGGCAAAAATCTCAGCATCGACTCACTACCAGATGCAAACGGCATGTGGCGTCTGGTGGATGACAATGAAAGTACTGTTGGACTGATTGCCCGGACACTGCCCTTGGCCAGGAATGTAATTGGCTACCGCGGTCCAACTGAATCGCTAGTCCTGTTTGACCCGGAGCTGAACCTCACCTCGGTGACACTGTTGGAAAGTGCTGATACCGAAGAACATGTGGCAGCAGTCAAAGCGGACCAGAATTTCTTTCGGCAGTTTGAAACGTGGATGTGGGGTGGTCCCCCGCGAAACACTCAAATTGATGCAGTTTCAGGCGCCACACTGACATCGTTGGCACTTGCCGAAGGTGTTCTCAAGCGAATCGGAGGAGAACGTCCATCCCTCATTTTCAGTCAGCCGATCACATTGGATGAAATTCTGGATTGGTTCCCCGAAGCCACTGAAATCGATGATATCAGTGGCGAGGTGCGGAATTTGAACGGCCAAATCATTGGCACGGTGCTGCGGACTGGTCCACTATCGGATGACCTCAGTGGTTACCAGGGACCAACGGAACTGCTTTTAAAGGTTTTGCCCGATGGAAAAGTCGATGCGATCAGAATCCGCACATCGTTCGACAATGAACCGTATGTCGACTACGTCCGCACTGAAGCTGGATTCTGGGCGACGTTTGAAAAGAAAACGATACTCGAACTGTCTGAATTTGATCCTCAAGCCGCCGGTGTCGAAGGTGTTTCCGGGGCCACCATGACGAGCCTGACTGTTGCTGACACAATTGTCGCTGCCACAAAGCGGGCTCAACAGCAACTTTCCAAACCTCAGAGTGACAACACTTCCTGGCTTGGTCCAATCCGCTGGACCATCGCGGACATCATTACCATTTCCACACTGATTATGGCGGTGATCCTGAAGTACTCAGGTGCCTACAGGAAGCGAACATTCCGACGCATTTGGCTGCTCTGGATCGTCGTCGCGATTGGTCTTTGGTCCGGTAATCTGGTTTCAATGGCATTGATCGCTGGCTGGTCCGCCGAAGGAATCGCCTGGAGTCTGGCGCCAGGCTTGGCGGCTATCACATGTGTCGCCATGCTCGGACCACCTTTGACCAAAGGTAATCCTTATTGCAATCATTTGTGCCCCCATGGCGCGATTCAACAATTGATTCGACCCCATGCCAAGTCCATGCGTTACCGAAAACTGACGCCTGCTCTGAGTCGATTCCTTCGCCGACTGCCGGGGTTTACTCTGTGTGCCGCCTACCTCGCGCTTGTATTGATCCCCACAATCGACCTGGCATCGTGGGAACCCTTTCATGCGTATCTGTTTCGGATCGCAAGTTGGAGTTCTTTGGCCTTTGCGCTGGCGACCATTGCGATTTCCGCTGTACTTCCAATGGGCTATTGTCGCTTTGGCTGTCCTACCGGCAGATTACTGGATTATCTGAAACGAACTGCGACCAGTGATCGCCTGCAATTGGCTGACTTGGCAGCCGTGATTCTATTGATCTTTGCGCTCCTCAGCCCACATTTTCTGTGACGCAAGTCAATGACATGCAAAATTGGTAACCAAATACGAATCAGAGCCCATGTGCTTGGTCGCACGCGAGTCGTCATCAAGACTCACTTTGTCGCCTGAATTTTGCATAAGCGAAGGTATGAACAGGGGCTAACACCAGACACATGGCAAGTGCATAGCCAAGCACCACGCCATCTGTGGAATAAAAATATCCACCCACCCAAACGACTGACGCTGTAGTAATGGATCCGATCAACGAAGCCAACAGGAGCGGATTTGCCCGTCGAGCCAGCACATAGTATCCCTGAACGGTCGCGATATGACTTGCAAGGCATCCCAACCCAAGAACGGCGACCTGCCATGGTTCGAGAAAGCGATCTTCAATGTTTCTATCGAGCCATGGCAAGCTGGCCACTGCAGTTGTCAAAACCACGAACCCGGCTACGAGAAGCAGGGTTGAAAGAATCGCAGTACGGCGCCAGATGGTCCCAGCTTTCTCCCGTTCGCCGGAGCCGTGGTGCAGCGAAACCACAGGATACTGCGTTTGGACCCAGGCAAGTGCCAGCATCTGGATTGCCGTGGTAACGCTCAGGGTCATTCCCAGCGGGGCGGCATCAGTATCACTGTGGAACATCAAGACAATGATCGTGAAAAACTGTGTGGCAAAATGGAAAGACGCACCAATCAAAGCGACTCGCCATTGGACAGGTAAAACCTGATGGATCCAATCAAAGTTGGATTCCTGATCCTTGAGGCGACGAAACTTTCGAAAGAAATCTGCCTGGCCGACAAAAGTGATGTACATGAACATCACTGCTTGAACCGAGGAACTGACCACCAGGGCCCACAGTTTCAATCCACATTGCAATGACACCCACATGACGATACTGCCAATCGTCATCTGCAGGAATCGAAATCGAAAAATCACATCACGAAATCCCGCACCCTCAAGAATTGATAGCCCGGGCGACAAACAGACCGAGATTGCCGCGATAGGCACAAGCGCTAATAGCGGGCCGTGCCAGGCAACCTCAGAATCAGCAAGCGAATACCAACCAAATGCGAGTGCTGCCATGACATAAACGAGACTCGCTCCACTGAACCATCGAAAGGAGTCACGAATCAGATCTCGCATTCGCGCCGCAGCGGCAAGCCATTCAGGATCCGATTCCTGCAATGCTCCCTCACCGGATGACGCTGTAACCTTGTTCATCGCGGCTGTTTCATGCCCCGCCTGACTGACCAACACACTCAAGAGGCCAAGCTCAAAATAGGCCTGAATCCCGACAATCCCAATGATTCCGTAATAGACGCCTTGTTCTGCCAAATCGAGTGAGCCAATCAACAACAGGATAGTAATTGGACCTGACGCCGCCTGCCATACACGCGTCATGAGCGCATAGGCAAGAGGTTTATCCAGTTGCAAACAGGCGCGGATATCTTCAAGCATGGTGGTTGCTTTGCTGTTCGCGGAATGACTGTTCGCGGTAGATAATCAGGGTTTCACCAATTCGACATGAATGCTCAAACTTCAGCAACAGACCAGCGGCCCAGCTTATCCTGTCATGGGTTGGCATCCGCACCTCCGCGCCAACGACGTCGAGCACGCACCAAACCTCGCCCGGCACGATAGAACGACAAGCGTGGCAACGAATGAATCTGCAAAGATTTGCCTGGTACAAATTTGGCAGTTCGGTTACCCAGGAAAATAACCATATCAGCAACGGAAACAAACGCTGCCAACCACATGATCAAAGAGCCGGGATGTCTTTTCAATGTCGGTCCCAACATTTGCAGGGCAGAC
Organism: Planctomycetaceae bacterium; assembly: GCA_002862205.1. Classification (GTDB taxonomy): domain Bacteria; phylum Planctomycetota; class Planctomycetia; order Pirellulales; family Pirellulaceae; genus Rubripirellula. Next base: position 43,934 of record PKCN01000251.1, read on the forward strand.
ACAGGATTGCCGGATTTCAGAGCAATATTGATCCAGAACAAGCGTCTGTTCCAATCATCTTTTTTCACTGGTGGTATCTCCTCCATGAGCTTCCCACCGGGTGGCAAACCACGCCGTTTGAGAGCTTCCTGATGAATCGCATGGCCCTGTGTCCGTTGATCAATATTCAGCGTCCAATTCGCCGAAGTCGCATGGACGCGATAACAGAGATGGCAGGCCGGTAAATTGGCGAGTTGGCCGATTTCTGCCAGACGCAACCACAAGGAGTAGTCTTCTGCGCAGGGATATCGTTCGTCATACCCCCCCGCTTTCAGAACCGCGGACTTCCTGACGAGCACGCATGACTGGAAGAACGCGTTTGCTTCGCCCGACAAATGACGCTGATCAATTTCATTGCCATTGAGTGGATGGGTGATAGGGCCAATTGCGTTGCCGCTGGCCGTCATGGAATATCCTTGACCACCAACTGCAACACACTCCGGGTGCCCCTGTAAATATTCGATCTGATCGGCAAGCCAGCTGGGTGCAGCAAGGTCATCGCCATCCAACCAGGCGACCAAATCCGTTTCAGCCAGTTCGAGCATGCGATTGCGTGTTCTTGCCCGCCCTTGATTCGTTTGGGTGACAACTTTCAGATTCGAAACTTTGTCGGCCATCTGATGGGCAACTTGCAGCGAGCGATCAGTGGAGCCATCGTCTAACACGATGATCGACAGCGGTCCATCGTACTGCTGTTTGAGAACACTCTCGATCGCATCCTGCAGATACTGATCAAGATTGTACGCTGGAATCACAACCGTCACCGGATCGACACACGTTGCATCAGCCATGGTCAATTTTCCGGCCCGGATTCAGCAAGGCGTTGGGGTTCCGAGAGTGAATCAAACATGACAACAGGCTCGTGACCAAGCACTTCCTTGACTGCATTGACAGCGGCAACATCATCGCGAGAAGCCCAGAGAATTGGCAGTGTTGTCTTTTGGTCAGTCAACAGAATCGCCTGATAGTTCAATGTGCAGAGAATCTCAGCACAGGCCAGTGCCTCATAGATCCCGTGCAATTCAACTAATAACCTGGGTCGATTACTGGCAATCAGATTGAGCCCTGCACCCAGAATCGCGGCCTCAGCCCCCTCAGCGTCAATCTTCATGAACTGCACCGATGGCAGATCACTGATGAGTGAATCCAGAGTTACAGCCTTAACGGCAGTACGCGAGAAGTTTCGGTAGTGTTCATGGGCAGCTTGTGTATCAACACCACCGTAGGCATCCAGAAAAGCCATGGAATCATCGCTACCTTCAGCCTCTGCAAACTGCAGCGTCATCTCACCGGTCTGGCCAGCCATTGCCACCTGATGCACCTCAATATGCTCAAGTTCAGATTTCTTTGCTGCGTCGCGAATTCTTTCCGCATGATCGGGGACGGGCTCAAACGTATGCACCTGTCCAGCGGTAGCCAACTTGGCAAGCGACAGGGTGTAGCAACCGTAATGACCACCGATATCAAAGCAGACATCAGATTCAGCCACCAGAGCCTTCACCACTTGCAGAATTTTTTGATCATACTGTCCCGTTGTAATGGCATCAGCAATGGGCGTATTCCGCGGCAACAGGACATGGGCACCTGCTGCTGGTCCACCTTCGATCAGATGCCAACCGAATTCAACGGGCGGCGTGGGAGGGGTCAACAGTGCCCGGACCCCCTGTGCCACAGGCCGCAATGCTTTGCGGCATCCATCCTGAATTTGCTGCTTGAACTGACCCATCAGGTTCCATAATGCTTCGAGGAGAAATAACCGGCCGCATTAATTATCAGATGCAGTCGCCCGTTATAGTTTATCCAACTCCCGGCTCGATGACTTGAGTCTATATCGCAGGTGTGAACTTGTTTTAAGGATGAAATCAAATGCGTATTCTGCTTGCAGTAGGTTCGGAAAAGCAAATCAACAGCGGGGCAGCCTGGTGTGCCTCCATTGAAGGTGTTTCTGCCGAGAACCTTAAGGTTGCCATTCTGGGGACTGATCGCAAGGCCCTTGCAGAATATGGTCGTAAAACACTCGCTACTGAGCTGAATTGCAATCCAGCGGATCTTGCAGTGAACACCATTGAGGCAGACGCAACTGCCATTCTCACTCACGCAGAAAACAATCACTGCAGAAGCTTGATCCTGCTGTACGAAGCCAACCAGTCAGGCCTTCAGAAAGAGGTTTTCCAGAGTTCCAAACATCCCACGCTATGGCTCCGCATCATCGGAAAACCACCGTGTTCAGAATCAAAGATTTTCTCAGCGTTCCAAAAACCGAGTCGTGTCACGACGGTGGTCTTGCAGAAACTGCTTGGATTTTCTCCAAGCAAAACACTATGCAGTGAAGTCGATCTGCAACGCGATAACCTTTCGGAAGCAATCAAGAGTGCGATGAAAGAAGATGAAATCAGCGACAATGAACTGATTTTATTTGGGATCGATGACCCTGATTCATCGGACCGTGTCTACAAAACAGCACTGATGTTGATTGATTCCAAAACAACAACATCCATGGGCCTCCTGCACGATGGCTATACGTTACCCGAGAAAATCGCAAGTCAGGTTTACCATTGGGCAGCCAACGTGGCACCACCAATGGACCGACAGGAGAGAGTTGATCTTTCGCAGGATCTGCAATCAGGCTCGGCTCCCAACCTTGAGTTCTTCGGGCTGATCTCAGCAGCAGCCATGCTCGCTGCCTTTGGGCTCATTCAGGATTCGGCTGCGGTCATCATCGGGGCCATGCTGATCGCTCCACTCATGACTCCGATCATCGGTGCCGGACTGGCGTTGGCACAAGGCAATCGACCACTTTTTCGCTCCGCTGCCAGCACTGTCATTCTTGGCTTCTTCTGCGCACTGATCGCCAGCATGCTGTTTGGCTGGTTGGTGCTGGTGTTTCAGGAACCAATCATGACATCCGAAATGCGTGCAAGATGCAGCCCCTCGCCAATTGACTTCTGTGTCGGCCTGGTAGGTGGCTTTGCCGCGACCTACGCCCGAACTCGTCGTCACTTGTCGGCAGCACTGGCGGGTGCGGCAATCGCCGCAGCTCTGGTACCGCCAATCTCAACAGCCGGCCTTCAACTCGCATTCCATACTTGGACGTGGGACCCAAACTCTGTGGGGGTACCTGTGCTGGGTCCGATCCTGCTGGTGCTCGTCAATGTTCTGATGATCATGGGCGGTTCTGCCTTTGTGCTCTGGGCACGCGGCATGCGAACAGACCGAACCCTAACGATTCAGGACCGGTGGACGGTCAGAATCGCTGCCTTCCTGTTCACCATCACGTTATTGATCATGACCTGGCTTCTGCTGCCCCTCACAAGCCGAAAATCACTACCCAACAGCGACCAGAAAAACTCAAACTCAAGGCAAGCCGTCTTGCCTGACACAACCGGGACCGCCTCTGACAACCTGCAGCAACGGCAAACCACCGGCACAGAAAGCGTTGAATTCTCTGGCGATTGATTTGCATTACTTTCACCGCTTGCGACTGCGCAAATACTTCAGCTTGTACTTTTCATATAGCATTTTGTGCCGACTGCCGAGGTCGACGGCACGGCCTTGAATGAAAGCAGCCTGAACGTTCGTTTCCGTTTCCAGAATGTCACCATCAGCCAGGATGAGCGTTGCATCCTTCCCGACGGTAATGGATCCGACACGATCAGCAACACCCAGAATCTCAGCTGCGGATAGCGTGATTGCTCGTAACCCATCGGCGTGTGGCAACCCATAAGCCACAGCAACACCGGCATGGTAGGGAAGATTGCGAGCGTTCGCCGCACCCCCCGGAGACCCCGCTCCCTCGCCACAAATGGCAAACTTGACACCGGCGGCCCTGAGTCGTTCCGGCAAGGTGTAGGCCATGTCATAGGCCTCATCCCGCCGAAATGGCAAACGGTAGGTCGAAGCAATGATCACGGGAACCTTGTACTGCTTCAGAAGTGCTGCGCACTGTTCTGCGTCATATCCACCGTGAATGACAATGGACAGTCCCTGTGCCTGTCCATAAGCGACTGCAGACTCAATTTCCATCTGTCGATCAGCATCGACAAAAACGGGAACTTCTCCATTCACGACAGGCACCAGACTTTCGAGCCGGACATCCGTCGCTGTAGTGTCAGGTGACGATTCACGAGCCTTCTGGTATCGCCGCACGGAATCCAATAACTCATCCAGTTCCGCGAAGTTCTGCTCCCGGCTGCTCCGCTGCTCCGCTGCACTACTTCCACGCGGTCGCATCGCACCCCAATCGATGTACATCCCGGCGGGTGCTTTGAGCTTCATTTCCGCAACGGTCCAACCATCAAGGTTGATCACAGCAGTCTGTCCGCGAATGTACCGTCCGCGCGGTGCCGTCATCACCGTCAGCACGCCACCTGCACGAGCGACAGGAATCAACTCACTGTCAGGGTTGACAGCGACCCATGCCCTTGCGTTGGGATTCTGTTGCCCGTACTCGGTACGATCATCTGTTTCTTCAACCGCGCTGATCTCACGCAGACCGAGGTCGGTCATCGACTCAATCAAGCCGGGATAAACATGCTTTCCATCTCCGTCAATCTCAACAGTTTTCGCAGGAACATCTACATTTTTTCCAATGGATGTAATTTTACCTGCCACGAATAGCACATCACCGTTTGTGATAACGGCTCCATCAACTACATGGATCGTCGCATTACGTATCACGATCGGTCTTGTTTGCGGAGCCCCGGGCACTTGGTCGTGAGCCTGGCTGCTCGACAACATTACCGCAACGACCCAGCCGGCTGTGGTCAGTCTCAATCCACTCATATTCTTTGATCCGCTTTCAACCATTTGCTTCAGGTACTTGCACCATTTCATAATTTATTCAATTCTTCTTCAGGTTTCCGGTGTAATCGTACTCATGGCTCCCATGGGCGGCACAGTAAATATCATGCTTTACCCAACGGTCCTCCTCGGCAACTTTCTTTGACGTCGACTTTGGCGCACTGCGACCACCATCAAGGACCTTCTGGATCAATCGAGCTCGCAACTCACGATCACGTGCTTGTAGTTCCTGGTCTTTGCGAAGATCGAAATAACAGCGTCCATCGACCCAAGTCTGCTCACATCGGGTCAGGGTCGACAAAGGCCTTCCGCTCCACACCACAAGGTCTGCGTGTTTCCCTTCTCGGAGGGAACCTACATATTGATCAATCCGCAGTTGCTTGGCCGGGTTCAGCGTTACAAATTTCAAGGCTTCGATTTCTGGCACGCCACCATATTTTGTGGCTTTGGCTGCCTCGGTATTGAGATGTCGGGCAAGTTCACGATCATCGCTGTTAAAGGAAACCACCACCCCACGATCGTGCATTATCGCACCGTTGTACGGGATGGCATCAAGCACCTCGAATTTGTAAGCCCACCAATCCGAAAACGAGGAACCCATTGCTCCATGACGAGCCATTCGATCCGCGACCTTGTAGCCCTCAAGAATGTGCTGCAACGTTCCAATTTGGATCCCAAACTCCTCCAGCACATCCAGAGTTGCGACGATTTCATCCTGCCGATAGCTATGGCAGTGTATCCAACGCTCTCCCTTTTGCACTTCGCTTAAAGCTTCCAGTTGCAGATCAATGCGAGGTGGCAAACTATCATGTTGACCACTCTTCCACCGCCTCCACTTGGCTTGATATTCCCGTGCTGCAAGCAATTGGTCACGTAGGATCTGCTCGACACCCATTCGGGTATTGGGATAACGACTCTGATTGCGTTTTACGTTTTCGCCCAACGCGAACTTGATCCCTTTGGGAGCCTCCTTCATCCGCAGCCCATCCATGGTCTGACTCCAGCGCAATTTAATCACCTGATTCTGGCCTCCGATCGGATTTGCTGATCCATGCAGAATATTTGAGGTTGTCAGGCCGCCAGCCAGCTGTCGGTAGATTTGGATATCACTATTATCAATGAAATCACCAATACGAACCTCGGAGGTGACTGCCTGGCCTGACTCATTGACACCTCCATCAGTTCCCATGTGGGAATGGCAGTCGATCAGGCCTGGCGTGATGTGCTTGCCGCTGGCGTCAATCACGCGGCATTCCGCGGGGGGCTTGATACCGGTGGCAACCTGAACGATCAAACCGTCACGAATCAGAACATCTGCGTTTTCCAATTTACCTGCTTGATCACAAGTCCAAACCGTTGCATTGCGGAACAACACAGTCGACCTCTCCGTCATTCTTTTGTCTGCACCAAATGCACCAAAGGGAAATCGTACCGTGGAATGAGCTGCCTTCGACGACTCAGCCCCTGAATTCGAATCGTCTGCCTTTTCCGTGAGTGCAACGGCAGGACCCTCTGGTCGCGTTTCATTTTCAACGAGCGAATCATCCTCAGCAGCCACGGCCGCTTCAACATCCTCAACAATACGCTTCAACATTACATTCTGTGAAACACCACTGGGCAGCTTCAAGGCAGCAACAAAATCTGGCTCATCATGATCACCCTTCAGCGTGATAATCGTCATTTGCGAGATCCCGGCTGGGAGTCTTTCATCGACCTCGCTGAGATTAAAATTGGCGGTAAAACGATCTCTTTGCTGAAGCGGTTGGTTCAGTTTTGTTGCGGCAGTCACCGCTGGCTCTTTCTGTTTATTTCGTTTGTTCTTTTGCTTTCGTTGCTTGCCTGACTTGGTCGCATTTTGAATTACAAAGACGGACCCACTGATTTTTCCTTCTGCACCTTCGAGCTCCAAGCCAAGTCTGACATCGCGGGCGTCGGGGTAACGAACAGAGAGTTCCCACTTGCCGGTAAGATCCGGCACCTCAGCCCTGGATTTTTTACCGATCACAAATCTCTCCCCCGCTACCCAGCATTCAAGAACTTTCGTGCCCTTTGAGAAAAGATTGCCATCAGCAATCAGCAAATTAGCCAACATGCCGGACTCAATACGTCCCACCTCATCTTCGATCCCCAATAATTGGGCCGGTACGACGGTCAGAGCTGCCAAAGCCTGTTCCTCGGCAAGCCCATGCGCGACGGCGACTCGAACCTGCTTCAGGAACTGGCCAACATCAGCAAGCCCATCCGTGGTCAAACAGATTTTCATCCCTGCATCGACGAGCCGTGCTGGATTCTCTGGAGCGAGTTCCCAGTGCATCAAATCCTGAAGCGTGACGTCACGTGCCGCATCAGCCGTGTTCACATCAGGAGCGTCCGGAAAACTCACTGGCAAGAGATAGGGCCGGTTGGTGGCAATGATTTCATCGAGTTGACGATACTCCTGCCCCGACCCGCGAATGATCGCTTCCAATGAAAACTCGCGTGCAAAGCTATCTGCCCTGATGGCCATGCGATCATTGGGCGCGTCAATCAGGAAAATCTGTGAATCAATCGCTTCGGCCAGAGTTTGCAAAGCAACATTTCGCTCTGGGCGATCAATTCGGGGAGTCGCATCGTAAGCCTTCCAAGCCTGCTTGTACCAGGCAGCGTCATGAAATGCCTGTCGCAACAGTGCAATGGCGCCCATGGGTGAATTCGGGTAACGCGCTCGTGATCCACTGCGCGGCACCGTCAACAGCAAATGTTGCCATGCATTGTCCAATAATAAACTGCGCCCCTTGGAGCCCTCGCCCGTCAGCATCACACAACTGCTGCCATTGATAATGCCACCTCTGGGTGCAATCAATCGGGCCGCGATACCCTGTGACCTCAGTTTTGAAGCATCCGTTACATTTCCCCCAACGGCAGCAGAGGCCTTGATTTGTGGAGTGACGTTACCATTCCAATAACCTGGCAGTGATGGATTGACAGTGACATCAAGCTCACTCCACGCATCGATCAAACCGGGGTAGATGATTTTGCCTTCACAATCGATGACCTGATAACCCACCGGAACGGCTTGCTGTTGTCCCACAGTCGTGATCGAGGCACCCTCTATCAAGACAGTCGTGCCCGCCATGGTTTGGCCTGGTGAAACCACCACCTCAGCATTCACCAACGCAAAGCCGGGAACTGGATTTTCTCGAAGACCAACCACTGGTTTGGCAGCGATATCCGTTTGCCCCTGCAGGGCGGTTGGCAGCAGGACTGCGAACAAAATTGCCAGAAGTAGCGTGTGCCGCATGGACATTCAACTTTTAAAATGGGACCTAACAAAAACCTGCTCACAGCATAATTCAAGCATTTGTTTCCTGCTGCTTTGCCGGCCATGATTCCTGGCAGTAAAGCGTGCGTTTTTCGAGCTTCTCGCGACATACTCAAGAATCACAGCGAATACCCGATCCTGTTGATCTGACCGACATTTTCGCCACAGAACCAGTCCCGTTGTTCAGTCGGGAATACGAGTGGATTATGCAGATCACCGCAAAACAGCCTTGACCTGCCCCCGCTGCCGTATTAATTGTGGAATAAGAGGCATGGCGAGAGATCAACAAACGCCGGCATGGAGGCTTACCTTAGGAGGCTGAACATGAAGCCCGAGAAGACCTCAGACGATTCGCCCAACCGCTCAACAATCGAACGGTTCTTTAGCGGTCTAAGCGAATATATCTTCCAGTCAAAACTGGGTGTGGTCGATGTCCAGCTGATCGACTACATCAGCGACATGATGCTTCGCTTCGTAAGAATTGACTCAATCAATAAAGTGCGGCGTTCCAACGGCCGGCCAGCAACCGAACTCTTTCAGATGTTGGGAGAAGCCGAAAAACGAATCGGGCTTGCCAAACGTGACGTCCACCGACACATCGGTGATGTCACGCTATTCTGGTCGGGCATGTATCCCGAACGGCTAAGGCGACTCAGAACCGATCACTCGCCGGATGGATTCTTGGACTATTGCAAACAAGGCAAGCGAGCCTACGCAATCGCCGCCGAGATCCAAGGAGATGACAATCGCCCATCCAGCGATCTCCTTCATCAACTCAGCAATGATTTTGAAATGTGCGCGTATGGATTGCGCGAAGTACGGCGTGAGTGGGAACGAGGACCCTCCGACGGTGGCCCGCTGTTACTCTCGTGAACTCTCAGTGCAGCAGAGTCGTCAGATTCGATGGTTTTCAGAAATACTCGCGACTCCTAACCACCATGGTTGCTCCGGTTCAGGCACAAGGTCATTGCAAGCAAGCCATGGCCAGATATGGTTGAATGACAGTAAATATCAGTCGTATCTCGGCTCGACCAACCGGACCAACTCTTCCTGCCTGCACGTGTATTCCACCATCACCACTTTTCTCAACAATGACATTCGCCTTGACTCATCTTGTGCGGTGATGGCGCACACGCTCGCAAACGTTACGCTGCTGGCATTCATTGATCAGCTGTGAAAAAAGGATACACAACAAAATGTCAGTCAGTCAGGAACGTTTCGAATCGGTGTGTGCTAGAGCCCGCGAGGCCATGCTCCTGCACTCTACAGCTGACACGCTTGAATGGGATGAGCGGACCGGCATGCCAGTCGCTGCTGGAGAGTATCGTGCACAACAGATCTCTACCTTGCGTGCCCTCGTGCACGAACGACGCACGGACCCGCAGTATGGTGAGGACCTACGACATTTGCTTGAGGAATGCGAAAGTGAAGACCCTCATGGTACGTTTGCTGCAACCGTGCAGCAATTACATCGGGACTGGCAACGTGATTGCAAATTACCGACCACACTTGTTGCAAGTATCTCTCAAGCTACGGTGCGCGGACAGCAAACATGGGATGCTGCTCGCCAAGCCGATGATTTCTCGATATTCCAAAGCACACTCGGGAATGTCATCGATTTAAAACGTGAAGCCGGACAACGCCTCAGTGAAGGAACAGACCGCAGCGTCTACGAGGCGCTACTGGACGAGTACGAACCAGATGCCAGAGTTGAAGACATTCAACAAGTGTTTGATGATCTTCGAACGCCTCTGGTTGAACTGATCGCAGCCATCAAGGATTCACCACAGCAACCGAACACCAGCATTCTCGAGCGAACGTACTGCATCGATGACCAACGGGATTTCAGCCATTACGTGGCGGAGCAGATTGGATTTGATTTTGATCGAGGCCGATTGGATGAAACTTCACATCCATTTTGTACGACGCTTGGCCCACACGACTGCCGAATCCTGACTCGATACGATCCTCACTGGCTACCCGCCGGCCTGTTTGGGACCATGCATGAAGCCGGTCACGGAATGTATGAACAAGGACTGCGACCCGATTGGTTTGGCCTGCCGCCTGGGTCTTATGTCTCACTCGGAATTCATGAATCCCAATCAAGACTATGGGAAAATCAGGTGGGTCGCAGTCGCCCTTTTTGGGAATGGCTCTATCCACAGACGAATGAGGCCTTCCAGTCACAGCTGGATGGCGTCTCACTTGATGATTTTTACTTTGCCATCAATACAGTACGCCCCAGTTTGATTCGAGTTGAAGCGGATGAAGCAACTTATAATTTGCACATCATCATTCGCTTCGATCTCGAAAGACAATTGATCGATGGCTCCTTGAAGATCAAGGACTTGCCTGAAGCATGGAACGCTCGCTACCAGAGTGATTTGGGCATTTGCCCGCCATCGGATGCCGACGGAGTATTGCAGGACGTTCACTGGAGCGCGGGTTTAATCGGTTACTTTCCAACCTACACCCTTGGAAATGCTGCGGCAGCACAACTTTTCGACACGGCTAGCGACCAGATCGGTGACCTCGACGATTTATTTGCTCAAGGTGAATTCCGTTTACTACTGGATTGGTTGCGAGAACGTATTCACTTTGATGGTCGCTGTTACAGTGGTTCTGAGTTGATTGAACGTGCAACCGGGGCACCACTCAACGCCACGCATTTGGTCAAATATCTGAAGTCAAAACTGGAACCCCTTTACGGAATCGCCGAAAGTTGACATGCGGGGGGACTGATCCGCCATCGGCCTGATTTTTGTCGGTCGTTCCGTTACACTTTTGTACTCCTCCACTGCTTCTCAAAGGTCACCATGATTATCTTGAATTGCCCAAGGTGCCAAGAAGGGTTTCGCGTTCCTCTGGGGAAAATGCCAGACGACGCCTATGCGATGTGTCCCTGGTGTCACGAGACCTTTCCTTTAGCGGAAGTGCTTAATCACCTTCCGCCCCAATTACAAATCCTGACGGCCGATGGCGACCCCATCACGGTCATGGAACCTGTTGCCACTGATTCTGCCGCCGGCATCCAATCACTCACGGGGGCTGGTCTGGGTGCCTTGGATAATCTGCAAAGCAACGACAATCTTGCCGGCGATGATCTGGCAAGCGGCAGCCAGTGGGATCCCACAGCACTCAACTTTGGGAATGACAGCGGACAAACCGATGGCATGTGGAATGCCACCGCGCCAACGCAAGCTTCACCCATGAGCGTATCACCACGTCCCAACCGAAGAAAAAAAGGTGGGTCGGGAATTCGTTCGATGATTCAAGTGGTTGTGGGTGGACTGCTTTCAGTGCCAATCGCCCT
>PKCN01000131.1 GCA_002862205.1 Planctomycetaceae bacterium
TCTAATCATTTTCGCAAATGCAGCTGTTTCAGGCAGATCCTTGATCGCGACTCTAGATCCGACCCTCAGCGGAACTTTTTGCCCACCCCATCGGAATTGGGCCACCACAGAAGGCGAGAATAAGTCACGACGACCTTTTTGTTCGGGTCTGTTTCATAACCTGGCAACGGTTCAGCACGATCCCACTGCTTTGTCTGCTGATTGAGCTTGCTGGGTGGGTAGTTCTCGACTTTATCGTAGTAGCCGACGTCGAAGGTTTCGGAATACTCAGGTCCGGGGAATTCGAACATGCAATAAACGTGGTCGCCTGCATCTCTGTCCACCGGCATGATGTGTCGTCCACCAACGGCATGGACGCTAAGTGGATGGACTTTTTTACCATCGTTTCTCAAGGAACTGAGGAAGATACTGACGGCATCCAGTTGGTGGCTACCGAGTTCGGCCATCAGTCCTGCACCGGTTCGTTCGAACAGTCTCCAGCGGTGTAATTCATCCATTGCGGAAAACACTTTATCGCCAGAAGTGAAGTCTTCGTAGCCGAAGTCTTTGGGATTCACGTTTTTGTCGGCATCCCATGCCTGCAGTTGTGCGAGTTCTGCCTGTAGACGTACGATGTCATCAGGACTGGTCGCAGCTTTCAGCTTTGCCATGCGATTCTTGATGTCGCCTGCAATTTTGTCGATGGGCTTCCCGCTTGCGTCTTTACCTTCACCGCCTGGAATTGGCATTTTCCAGCTATCACCACCGGGCAGGTTGCCGCGGTGCCATTGGGCTCGAATGTGATGAAGTTGTCCGAGCAGTCCCCACCGGATCAGGTTGATCGCATTGTCGTACTTGACGTTGTAGTGCCGCTGGTGTCCAGTTGCGAGATGGATCGGATTCCCTGACTGGTCTTTCATTTCGGCTGCCATTCGCGACATGACTTTGCATTGTGCGACGTTGTGAGCCATCAGTTTTTCGGTCAGGACATGCAGATTGCGTTCCATTGCCAAGGCGGCTACCGAGGCGTGCAGCCAAAGAGGTAATGCGATGATCACTGCCTCGATATCTGGATCATCCAGGCAGGCCATGATGCCACCATTGCTGCCATCGTAGACTTTGACATTCCGTCGTGCTTCGGCCTCGTCTTTATAGCCCGCCACGCTGATCAAACCCGGACGTCGCACGAGTGCAGACGGACTGGACCAGTCACCGTGGAACGCGCGGTGCTGCCCGAACGGACGAATGTCGCAGATTGCTTTGACGTCCACGTACTCGGGATTGCACCCCCCAATCAGTACGTTGCCTTCATCGCCAGTGCCGATGACGGCGACGCGGACAGGATCTTTGACTTTGCCATAACCGAAGTAGGCTGCACCGAGTCCCGCGCCACTGACTGCTCCCGCAGCCACAATGCCACGCAGAAAGTCGCGCCGGTTGACATCGTAATAGCTGCCAATCGCGGAATAGTAGTTATGTTCGCCGACATCACGTTGATCAGCTGATAATTTATCGACCATGAAAAAAATCCTCTATTTCGAGTGAGCTGTGTTTTGTTTTGGTTGAGAGGGTGAATTTGAAGGATCAGCTTTGCGGTGCCTGACCGCCCCAGACTTTGCGAACGATCAGGTGCAGGAAGTAATCGAGTCCAGCGAGGCGTCCCGATCCTGTGGCGGCCAGCACCAAACAGGCCATGCACTCGATCAGTTGGTAATTACTCGAAGTGGGACCCGTCGCAGGCGGGTATTGGCTCAACACTACTGAACCGAGAAAACCCGCCGCAGCCAACGCTGCTACGGGGGTGAAGAACCCCAGAAGCAGGCATAGTCCGATGGCAATATCAAAGTAGGGGACGAATCGATCAATCACACTGGTGTCAATTCGCTCAGTCCGCGGCTTGATTAAGCGATAATAAGGGCTGGTCTGGCCTTGTTCTGCTGTTGCCAGCGCGTTTTGGTCGACTTCATAATTTGCCCAAATCGCATCAATTTCTGCCAGAGTGGGGGCCGCTTTCTGTTTCCACTCGCGGCGGATTGTATCTCTTTGCCCGCCAAGGCTGGCAACGCCATCGCGGACTGATTTTTCCTGTCCATCTGTTTCCAGTTTCGCGATACGTTCGCGGCCCAACGCGTATTCTTCGAGATCACTTGCATTTTCCGCCAAAATCCAGTCGTACTGCTCGACTGCCTTGGCGTAGTTGGCTTGGGCCTGAGCTTTTTGGGCCTCAGTGAACCCGTAGTGGTTGGCGACACCCTCACGGAAGACAGCCCAATTTTGCATGGCGGCGGCACGATTGAGACGGAATTCTCCGTCTGCATCCCAGACCAACTGCCTGAAATCGCTTGCCATCGGGCCTTTGGCGTTGGCAAAGAACGGAGCGGCGGTCCAGTCTCCAGCAGCCTTCTTGTCGATCCCTTCGCTATAGAAATGCCAGCCCACGGTGATCCGCAGCAGAACCAGCATGACGGCCCCGGTCAGGCCCAAAATCCGAGGTGAAAGGCTCCAGCCGACACAGAGCCGGAGTGGTGAGAGTACGAACTTAAGCACGAAACAGGCGATCCGTTGGCGGGAAAGTTGGCGGGAAATCCTCGGCCCGCGTGTCGCGCAGGATACAAGGTCAACGTAAGCCCCTTAGCTTACACCAATCGACGCAGATTACGCCACTATCCCCCTAAAAACGAGGGTTTGCACCCAGAGCATTGGTAACAGTCACGGTTACGTAAGCTCCACAGCTTCAGTTCTCTGCCCGGCCGACAGTCGCCAGACATGGTGTCGCAGGAATACCTCTGCGAGTGGTTAGCAGTCGGTATTTGCACGCGATTAACGAAAAATACGGTTTTCCGAACTGTTCTACATTCGATTGGGAGATCGATATGCGTGATCGCGGAGCGATCTAACGCATCGAAACTGGAATCTTCAGAAATTGGGTGCTCAGCAGCATGACGGTCGCGGATACGGCATGATTGCCAACCGGTTTCTGTTCGCTACCTTAGACACATCGAAAGCTGGTGGGCAGCTCGAGGTCGCCGGAACGCCATGCGGTAGCCGGTTCAGCTTTTCCAGCCTTCAAGATTGCCAGTTTTCCAGCCTTCAAGATTGCCAGCCTCCTCAACCGTTTCGTGATGCCACCGCATTGCATAGTCAGGAAGAAACGAAGATGAACCAGATTGTGACGGACACGACCACTCCGGCTCGCCCTTTTACCCATCTGCACTGCCACAGCCATTACAGCTTGTTGGATGGTGCCGGTGATATCGGCAAACTGGTCAACCGTTGTGTCGAGCATGGAATGAACTCGTTGGCCTTGACCGACCACGGCAATCTGCACGGTGCGTTGGAATTTTACCGGAAGTCCAAGTCGGCCGGAATCAATCCCATCATTGGCTACGAGGCGTACATTGCACCCGGAAGTCGCTTTGATAAAGGCGGTGCCAGTAGTAGCAAGGCAGCCAGTTATCATCTGACTCTTTTGGCGAAGAACCGGACCGGGTTTCGTAATCTGATCAAGCTCGCCAGCGCAGCTTCGCTGGAAGGTTTCTATTTCAAGCCGCGCATCGATAAGGAAATCCTCGAGAAGTACAACGAGGGGATTGTCTGCCTCTCCGGATGTGTCAGCAGTGAATTTAGCCGTGCTGTGATCAAGGGAATCGATACCGCAGAGGTTGAAAAAGAAGCGAGAGAAATTGCCGGTTGGTTTCATAACGTTTTTGATGATCGATACTTCATCGAAATCATGAACAACGAGGTTGATATTCAGAAGGCACAGCTTGAGAACGCGGTTGAAATTGCTAAGCGAATGGGCCTGCCGTTGGTGGCGACCAGCGATTGCCATTACGTCGATCGTGGGGACGCAGAAGCACAGGACATCATGCTATGCATCAACACGGGGCGTTATCGAACAGACACGTCACGAATGAAAATGGAGAACGATGAGTTCTTTCTACGCAGTCCTGATCAAATGTATGAGAAGTTTCCGGGGTTGGAGCATGCGGTAGCTCGCAGTCAGGAAATCGCAGATTCCGTCGACATCGATTTGGAGCTTGGAAAGTATTATTTTCCATCTTTCGAGTGTCCCGATCAGAAACAACCGATCGACTATCTGCGTGAACTGTGCATCAAGGGTCTGAGGGAACGGTACGCAGATGAACCGGAACGCTTCAAGGGTGACGATTTAAGTGACGAGGTGATGGCTCGTCTGGATCGCGAACTCAACGTGATCGAAAAACTCGGCTATCCCACTTATTTCCTGATCGTGTGGGACTTTGTGCTACATGCACGAAGCAAGGGGATTTCAGCAACTGCCCGTGGTAGTGGTGTTGGTGCGATCGTCTGTTATGCCTTGTACATGTCGCATGTGTGCCCCCTGCGGTACGACCTTCTGTTCGAGCGTTTCCTTGATGAAAGTCGAACAGAACCGCCGGATATCGATATCGATTTTGAAAAAGAACGGCGTGGCGAGGTCATTGATTATGTAAAAGAGCGTTACGGCAGTGAAATGGTCTGTCAGATCGGGACGTTTGGCACGCTGGCTGCCAGGGCAGCGATCAAAGACACTGGGCGGGCACTTGGTGTGCCGCTGGCACGTGTCAACCAAATCACTGAGATGGTGCCGGATGAGCTGAAAATTACGCTCGACAAAGCACTCTCCAAAAGTGCTGATCTGAAGATGGCCTACGATGGCGATCCGGAAATACGGGAACTGCTTGATCTGGCGATGAAGATTGAAGGATTAGCCCGCAATGTCGGTACCCACGCTGCCGCAGTGGTGATCGCTGATAAGCCGTTGACTGAGTATGTGCCTCTGGGGCGTGTGCCCGGAAAGCAGGATGTCATCACGCAGTGGCCGATGGGAGATGTGGAAGCATCGGGGCTGCTGAAAATGGACTTCCTTGGACTTCGGAATCTCACGATTCTCAGTCGTACAGTCCAACTGATCGAGCAGACTACCGGGAAAGCCGTCGACCCATTGAAGTTTCCACTCGACGACAAAGCTTCCTACTCGCTGCTGCAACGTGGCGAAACCAAAGGGGTTTTCCAGTTGGAGTCCGGTGGCATTCGTGACTTGTTGTTGAGGATGAAGCCCGACCATTTTACAGACATCATCGCAACCGCGGCCCTTTATCGACCTGGGCCGCTTGAGGGTGGCATGGTGGATGATTACGTCAATATCAAGCACGGTCGGCAGGAGCCCGAATACAAACACCCCGTTCTCAAGGAAATTCTGGAAGAGACCAATTCGATCATGGTCTATCAGGAACAGGTGATGAGAATCCTCAATCGCCTTGGGAAAATTCCGTTGGCGAATGCATACACCTGTATCAAAGCGATTAGCAAGAAAAAAGAATCGTTAATCAACGAGAATCACGATGCATTCATCACAGGGTCCGTGGAAAATGGACTCGCGGAGAAGGATGCTAATGATATTTGGAACCTGATCGTCAAGTTTGCTGGATACGGATTCAATAAAAGCCATTCAACCGCTTATGCCTTATTGGCCTACCAAACCGCTTACCTCAAAGCGCATTACCCGGTCGAGTTCATGGCGGCGTTGTTGTCGAGTGATATCTCGGGACGCAACTTTAAACGCAAAGACGCATTGGTTGAGCATATGGAAGATTGCGATCGTATGAAGATTGAAGTGGTACCACCTTCTGTCAATCACAGCGATGCTGACTTTTCGGTTGCAGAGGGAAATATTCACTTCGCGCTTTCCGCAATCAAAGGCTGTGGCGGATCCACCGCAATCAGCATTGCAACTGAACGAAAAAAGAATGGGCCGTTTAAGGATATCTTCGATTTCTGCGAACGCGTGGATCCGGCCGCGTGCAATAAAAGTGCCATTGAAACACTGATCAAAGCAGGAGCGATGGATGAATTCAATGCCCACCGCAGTCAATTGACTGCGGTGATTGAAAGGGCTGTTCAGGCTGGGGCAGCCGTTCAAGCGGATAAAAAGAGTGGGCAAGCCAGCCTGTTTGGTGCTTTTGAGGAGGAGGAGGCTGGTGGTGGGGAAACAGTTGCAGCACCTCTGCCTGAAATGCAAGAGTGGCCTGAACGTGAAAAATTAATCGCTGAAAAAGAGGTGCTCGGCTACTATCTGGCAAGCCATCCACTGGCTGAGTATGAGAAAAAACTGGCGACGTTTCGGACTCACACGACAGATAAACTTGGCGACGTCAAAGACCGTGGCGAGGTTGTCCTGGGAGGCATGATCAGTTCGATCAAGTTTGCGCACACCAAAAATGCCAAGGTAGGGGCACCGTCGAAATATGCCAACTTCGACCTCGAAGATATGCAAGGTGCGATCAGGTGTATCGTCTGGCCAAAAGGTTTTGTCGATGTCGGAGAGCGAATCCAGCCCGATGCGGTCGTCTTGGCGCGAGGCAAAGTCGATCGCCGAGGTGGCGATGAGGCTAACCTGATCATCGATGAACTGACGCCTCTGGATGATCTGGATAAACGCTACACACACGGCATGAGGCTGCGGTTGGACGAGAAAGAGCATGACCGCGAGACGATCAGTCGCCTTCGAGAAATTGTGCGTGGCTACCCAGGGTCACAGGAACTGCTGTTCAGCATGCGGTTGCGGGAAGGCGAAACCGTTCATTTGAAGAGTGACAAGTATCGAGTCGAAATCACGATGGAGTTACGAGATCGAATCGATGATCTGCTAGGAACCGGGCACTACAAATTGTTGATGAGCAAACCGCGTTAGGGGCAGAAATGGGCGGTCAGGGCGACTTGCTTCCGCAGTTGGTTACACGCTGTGGGTCAAAGTATTAGAGGTCCAACTGTCAGGTGCGGCCGCAAATACCTCGGTTTTCTGGATTTTACGGGCTGGACCGTGCCGTCGAGCTGGCTTCACCGATTGCTCGCTGCAATTGAGATGACCGCGTCTTGTTGCCCTGCTAAACTGTTAAAGAGACAGTCGGTCATCCACGGTGTCAGGCTTGCATCCAAATCCCGGTCCCTGTGCCGAGACTGCTGGCTGCGAGTCACGGTGGTGATGAGACTGAAAGAAGGAAAAATGCTGCTGTCCAACCCGACGAGGCCAGTCCCCCGAATCAACTGTTTTGTTGTGCTGTCCCTCTCTCCGCCTCACATCTCTCCGCCTCACATCTCTCCGCCTCACATCGCAATTTCAGCCGTTAAGTGATTCCTCGCCCACTTGCGATTTGAAAATGCGGTTCGCCAATGTCCCTTGTGTAATTTTAAAATGAGAAGCTGGATGAATCGTTCACGGCGTCATTTCCTACGAAGCAGCACTGGTCTTATTGCGTTACCTGCTCTTGAGTCTCTCACGCGAAACCATTCCGCGAGTGCAGCGCCGGTGGATCGCCCTGCCAAGCGAATGGTGTTCTTGAGTTTCGGATGGGGTGTTACTCGAGATGACTGGTTCCCCGATAAGTCGATCAGCGGAACTGGTTATGAGTTGCCTGCTGGCCTGAAACCGCTTTTGCGTCATAAGAACGACATCACGGTTTTGCAGAATCTGAGCAACCAGTTCAGCAGTGAAGCACACTGGGGAAGTACTTTTTATCTGACGGGTGCCAATCGCTACGCAGAACCTGGTAAAAGTTTTCACAACACCATTTCGGCAGATCAGGTAGCTGCGGAAAAGTTGGGTCTGGCAACACGATTTACATCCCTTCAACTTGGTTGCAAGAATGCTGAGAATTCGGGACATGGGCCTGGTTTGTCGTTGGCTTGGAATCGCCAAGGCAAGCCTGTGGCGGGATCGGATAACCCGGTTGCTGCCTATCACAAGCTATTCTCTGACGGCAAAACACCTCTTGCTCAACGTCAGTTGATGCTGCAGAAACAACGCAGCATTCTGGATGCAGTTATGGAAGATGCAAAGGATGTGGGCCGGGGACTTGGCCGTAATGATGCTGACAAGTTGGGGGAGTATCTGCAGTCGGTTCGCGATATTGAAACGCGACTTTCGAAAGAAGAACAATGGTTGGATGTTCCGAAGTCCCGTCCCGCGACATTGTCGGAGGAGCCACAGGGGGCAGTGGCCGGATATGAAGAAATCAAGGTCATGTATGATCTGATGATAGCTGCCATGCAGGTTGATGCGACGCGAGTATTCACCTACCGGCAACCTGTGGAAAGCTTGTTGAAAAGTTTTGGGGCTACGATCACGGGTCACAACATGAGCCACTACACCAATGGCGATCGGAAATCTGTTTCCCAGACCCGCGATCAGAAACAGTCTGAATTGCTGGCCTATTTTATCGATCGCCTCAAAGCCACCCGGGAAACCGATGGTAGTCGCTTGTTCGATCATGTGTCTGTCAGCTATGGAAGTAACATCAACTCGATCCACTATTTAACCAACTGTCCGACAATCATCACGGGCGGTGGTGCTGGAATTGAACTGGGTCAGCACTTGGTGCTTGGCCCAAACACGCCCTTGGCGAATCTGTGGCTCAGCCTGTTGCGGGGTGTGGGAATGGATGTCGCGTCTCATGGTGACAGTTCGGGCGTAATCAAGGAATTGTTCGCATGACGTGTCGGTCTTTTGGGCGAGTTCAACACATGATACGACTTGGGTCGATGACGCTGTTGCTGCTTCTGATTCCGTCCCTGGGACAAAAATATGGGGTTGTCCTGGCGGCAGACGGGGTGGATGCCGCAGCGAAGGCGGGACCTGTCGCAGCCCAAGAGGAAATCGCGGTGGTCTTGCGCGATCGATGTGTGCATTGTCACGGTGAATCGGACGAGGTGATGGGTGAAGTCGATCTGGTCGAGTTTCTGAAACGTCCAGCCGGTACAGCCGAACCTGAATTGCTTCAGGATCTGATTCGTGTCGTCGATCTCGGAGAGATGCCTCCCGAAGACGAAGGGGAGCTGATGCCGGCGGAGCAGGCAAAGCTTGTCAGCGCGTTGAAAAAGCGATTCGAAATGGCGGTCGCCAGGGAATCAAAGCCTGAGCTTGCTGAGATTCGAAGGATGAATCGGTTTCAGTACAACAATGCCGTCAAAGATCTGTTCCGACTCAAGTCGATTGTCTTTACCTTGCCCGAACGAATGATGCGGCAACACAGCAAATACTTTGATCCTGCCAGCGGAAAAATGCCTGACGCCGTTCGGGTCGGTAGTCGACCGCTCGGGAAATCGCAAATGATCGAAAAGCGACTTGCCGGCGTCGCTGCTTTTCCTCAGGATCTGCGAGCGGAACATGGGTTTGATAATCGGGGTGATCAGCTTTCGCTATCGCCGCTGCTGATGGAGGCCTTTCTCAGTCTGAGTCAGTCCATTGTCGGCAGCCCTGACTTTACACCAGCCAACGTTGGCATCTGGAAGGAATTCTTCGCGGAACCTGCGGCAAGCGTCTCTCAGCCTGATCAAGCAAGGCTCCGTCTGAGGCCTTTTTTGACACGGGCTTTTCGACGGCCCGTCAGTGAAGAGTCGTTGGCGAGATATGCCGACTATGCGAAACGCCAGCTTGAAAGTGGAGTCGGCTTCACCGAGGTCATGAAACGTGTGTCGAGTGCTGTGCTTGCCTCACCTCGCTTCCTGTACCTCTATTCCACTCCCGGTATGAGTGATTCAGCTAGCGACGCCAAACAACCCGACTTACCCGCAGCGACACGTCAGGAAGACATTGACTTGGCATCTCGCTTGTCCTTTTTTCTTTGGGGCAGTATCCCGGATCAGGAATTGATTGATCTGGCATCGACCGGACAGTTGAGGGACCCTGATGTGTTGCAAGCTCAGTTTCGCCGTCTGATGCACGATCCCAAGCTCAAACGCTTTTGCGACAGTTTCCCTTCCCAGTGGCTACAACTGGAACGGATCATCTCCTCGGTACCCAACCGTGAAAAGTTTCCAGGGTTTTACATGTCAAAGTATCGCCACAGCATGCACATGATGTTGGAGCCTTTGTTGCTGTTTGAGGCGGTGTTGATTGAGAATATGTCGCTGACGCAATTGATCGATTCCGATTTTACGTATCGATCACCGTTGTTGCAGCGTGTTTACGGAGGGGCTGCAGGCAACAAGAATGGAGGGGGCGTCACTGCGCTGAACTTCACACGTCAGCCGGTGACCGATCGACGTCAGGGCGGGGTGATCACTAGTCCTGCGACTTTGACAATGACGTCGGGAACTGAACGCACCAAACCGATCACTCGGGGAGCCTGGGTGTCCAGCGTGATCTTTAACCTTCCGCCCGAACCACCGCCAGCGGATGTGCCGCCGCTAGAGGAACAACCGTCGGATGTTGAGAAAAATTTGACGTTGCGTGAACGTTTGGCACTGCACCGCGAACGAGCCGATTGTGCGGGTTGCCACGAGAAAATTGATCCGTTGGGATTCGCTCTCGAGAATTTTGATGCGATTGGAAAGTGGCGTGAGTCGTACGAGAATGGACGCGAAATTGACTCGTCTGGAACACTGTTTCGTCGCCATGAGTTTTCTGACATCGCCGGATTCAAAGATGCGATTCTTGCCGAAAAAGATCGTTTTGTCCGCGGTTTCGCAGGCCACCTGCTGTCGTTTGCGTTAGCACGTGAGCTAGGGACCCAGGATCAGAGTGAATTGGATCGCATTGCAGCAGCAACCATTGCTGATGGTTATCGAATACAGACTCTCTTTCGGGAGGTTGTTTTCAGCAAACCTTTTCTTAGTGGTGTCGAATTGTCTGACCAGCGTTTGACCACAAGTCCCTGATATTTCATGAGATTTTGTCGATGAAATCAACTTCAAGAAGAAATTTTCTGCAAAGCGTGGGTGGTGCCATGGTCGCGCTGCCGTGGCTTGAAAGTGTCGCAAATGCAGACGCTGGTGCATCCGTTGCCAAGCGGATGGTGCACTATTATGTCCCCATTGGCGTGGTGCGGCGGGGCTTCTTTCCCGGCGAGGCGGATCACGTGATCCCCAAAGGGAATCTGGGGAATTTCTTTCGCTCTCTGGGAGAACAGGATCCAGATTTCAGCGTCAAGCCGCTTGAGCATCTTACGCCAACGCTTGCACCATTGATGCCGTTGATCGAGAAGATCAATCTGATCACTGGGATGGATCGCACTTTCCAGCAGGGCACCGATGTGCACGCGCAGTGCGCGTCCTGTTACCTCAGTAGCGCCAAACCTTATACCGTCAAAGGTTCCGCCTGGCCCATTCAACGGACGCTTGATCATGTTGTTGCTGACCATGTGGGGAAAGAAACGCCATTCAGTACTCTGGAGTTCAGTTGCAACAGCCATCGCGATAATAAAGAGTCGATTCATTTCGACAATATTTCGTGGTTCGGCACAGGCCACCTTGCTCCATCGATTCGTGACCCGGGGAAAATGTACGATCGCTTGTTCGGTACCAGCCAAGCCGCGCGTTCAAGTGATGTAACCGATCTCGTGCTCGAAGACGCGAAGTCGCTTCAACGGGAACTCAGCTATGCCGATGGGCAGAAATTTACTGAGTATTTTGATGCGTTGCGAACGATCGAAACGCAGATGAAGCGACTGCAGGACATGAAAAAGGAATTGGCAACCGTTGATTTTCCTGAACCTCCCGAAACCTATCTTCCCAGAGGTGAGTATATCCGCTTGATGGGAGACTTGATGGTAGTCGCGTTGCAGACGGGGTTGACCAATGTGGCAACCTTCATGATCGGACCCGAGCGATGGGATACTCCTTTCATGTTTGACAGCCTGTTCGACAAGCCACGAAGTCATCATCAGATGTCACACAATCAGACCAAGTTCATTGATGATTTGTTGCGAGTTGATCGTTTTCATATGGAACAGTATTTCCACATTCTGAATCGCTTGGACACGATTCAGGAAGCTGATGGTTCTACGCTGCTGGACAATGCGCTGGTGACCTACGGTTCGGGACTCGGTGATGGAGCAACGCATCAATACAATGACTTGCCAATCATCGTGGCTGGTGGTGGTAAACAGGTGAAAGCTGGCCAACACATCAATATGCGTGAGGGAACACCCCTGGCTAACCTGTGGTTGACTCAGGCTCAGTTGATGGGGCTGGAAGTAGATGAGTTTGCTGATAGCAAGGGCGTCATCGATTCGCTGATTGCCTGAAGTGGTCGCTGATTGCCTGAAGTGGTCGCTGGTGGGATGGGGGCTGTTCCGCTTGTGCGAATGTGGCCATTTTCAAGCATTCGTGTTCCAGGCAAAAGTGGGCCGGGGCGAGAAGAGGAGTATGAATTGTCTCTGAAGTTTCTTATTGGGAGGGAAATGTTATGCGGTCGCGTCTGATTCTTGTGTTCCTGTTTCTTGGCTCGTGTGGGATCGTCGTGGCACAGGAGGCGTCTGAGGATTCCAAACCACTCGTTCAAAAAGAAACGGGTGACACGGACAAGCCACGGACCGGGAGAGGCTCGGGAAAACAACAACGTGGTGAGAATGCAAACGAGGCCATGGTTCAGCAGTGGCTGCGTCAAATGGACAAGAACAAGGATCAACGGATCGCATTGAATGAATCAAGCGGTTTGATGCAGAAAAACTTTGCACGGGTCGACAGTAACTCGGACGGATTTGTGGAAATCAAGGAGTTGGCTGCGCTTGCCCAGCGTTTGATGCAAAACCGGGAGAATCGAATTCAGGGGAATCCAAGGCAGGGAGGTAACGCAGACAAGGAAGTGACTGACGAACAGATCAAGCGAAGGGCCGGCGATCAAATTGTCTGTGAGTTGAACGTGTCTTATCGCGAGGGTCACGAGCGTTGGAAACTGGATTTGTTCAGGCCAGTTGGTGAGGTTGATGGGTTGAGGCCGGCGTTGGTGTTCGTTCATGGTGGTGGCTGGGTCCGTGGCGATAAACGCAAAGTATTGTTGCTTGAGCAGGCCATTGATTTTGTTCGCAGAGGATATGTTTGTATCACGGTCAACTATCGACTTGATGCTTCGAGATTGCCTTGTGTCAAAGACGTGAAGTGCGCGGTGCGGTGGCTGAGGGCTCACGCAGATGAATATCAAATTGATCCCAAGCGAATCGGAGCTTACGGGAATTCCGCAGGAGCTCATCTTGTCAGCATGCTGGGTGTTTCATCGAGCAACCGGGAGCTTGAGGGAGACGGGCCGTTTCAAGACTATTCCAGCCAGATTCAAGCTGTCGCTGCTTCGGCCACGCCGACTCTCCCCATGAGGCGGGGCGAAGCCAAACCCGCCCTCGCTGCTGTCTCGCCGATCACTTACGTGACCAAGGGTGCGCCCCCCTTCCTTTTGTTTCACGAAGTTTCGGACCGTCTGGTGGATATCGGCCATTCCGATGATTTTGTCAAAGCGTTGAAGGCGGCAGGAGCAACGGATGTGACCTACCGGCGTATGACCGATGGTTCCGGGCACGCTGTTTTCCAGACGCACAGGAATGCCTTTCAGGATGATTTGGTCAGCTTTTTCGCTCGCACGCTGCAGGGAAAAGAGGTGGCGAAACCTGCAGAATGATTGCTACGGCTGGAAATTCGCCCGCCAGAATCATTCAGTCCAATGAGAGTGGCGAATCACTGTCAGCAAATCGTTTCAGTGGAACCCCGGTGGCCCGCAGTAGCGTCAGATGCAGGTCAGACATAGAAAGGTCGCGCCGTCCACTGACCAGGCGCCCCGGACGAATTGCTCCGCCACCTCGGCCTGCCAACAACAGTGGCAAATTCTTTTCTTCGTGTTCGTGACCATCACCCAGGCTGGAACCATACACGATGGTACTGTGATCGAGCAGTGTTCCGTCAGCTTCTTGGATTTCGTTGAGGCGACTAATCAGATAGGCCACCTGTTGGGTGTGCCATGCGGTAACGCGATTGTACATGTCACGTTTTTCGTCGCGGGTCTTCCATGAGGTGACCCCATCATCATCCTCTGTTTTTCCGCTGATGTCTTTCCAGTGTGAAAGTGCATGCCATGTTCCCGTCACACCATCAATGAAGTTGAAGTACCGGTTGCTTTGGCCGTGGTCCATCATGCACGTAGCAACACGAGTTGCATCAGCCCAGAATGCCAGCACGATCATGTCCATCATCACGCGAACGTATTCACCGTGTGCTTCTGGTATCTCGGCAGCAGGGCGGATCATTGCTTTGCCGAGTCCAGACGCGAGATCAGATCGCTGTTTCTGACGTTCGGAAAAGGCGATTTTGCGTTCGATCGCGCGAATCGATTCCAGATATTCATCAATTTTCTGACGATCCTGCACGCTGGCTGAATTTTTCATGCGGCGGGCGTCGGCAATCACCATATCGAGTACCGAACGTTGCGCCATCTGGCTCTCACCGGCGCGGAACATGCGGTCGAAAATGGCGCGAGGCTCGATCTCACGCGGCACCGGTGTCTGGGCGTCTGACCATGAAATGGAGTTGCGCGATAGGCTGCTGCTGAAATAGCCTTCTCCCCGCATTGCCATTTCCAGAGATGGCAGCAACGTTGCGGATCGAAAATGTTTGGCGGCGACTTGGTCGGCTGACGGTCCACCCACGTTGATGTTCTCGTGGTTGAAACCGCCTCCGGTCAGCCATGTTGCTGTACCTGCGCTGTGCCCATTGCCGCGTGGCGTCCAGATGTTTTTGAACAGCGTCAATTCACTCGCGAACGGCTGCAGCGATTTCATCCAGGGATTCAGTTTCCTGAGTTCGCCGTCTGGACCTGCTTCCTCCGGTAACCATGCTCCGTCAGCAACACCGTTGGGAATGTACAGATAGGCGAGACGTGTGGTCTTGTTGGACACAGGTTCGACTGCTGATGCGGGAGAATCCATCACCTCAAGCAGGGGAAGCGAAATGGCGGTGCCCATGCCTTGTAGCATCGTTCGTCGTGAAATTCGCCATGCACCAGAAGTGCGGGTTTGATTCAATGTCTGTTTTGCCATAAGGCCACTCGTGCCGTCTTTGTCGGATGCCGCAGTTTACCAGTCAGTTGAGTACTTACAGTTCAGTATCTACAGCTCAGTATTTTCAATTCAGTATCTTCAATTCAGTATCTACAGTTCATTACTCAGTTTGCCAGCCAGTTCCCTGCTCAGGGACCAAGCTGCTTCATTTGAAACGTTTCGCTGTTGACGATGGCTTGAATCAGCGTTTGCAGACGCCTGTTGTCAGCATCGACTTGACCAATGATCTCACGAATGACCGGTTCATCGAAATATTCAAGTTGACGGCCCAAAGCGTAAGTCATCATCTTTCGCGTGATTTGTTCGACCAGTTGGTCACGCCGTTCGGCCACCAAGGCAGTTTGCAGACCTGTCAAACCACGAAACTCGGTGCCCCCGGGCAGGGTGCCGCGAATGTCGGGCTGACGGCCGCGACGTGATTCGGTAAATCGACCAAACCAGTCGTATTGCTCCAATGCGAAACCAAGTGGATCGATCTGTGCATGGCAGGCGTAACAGTTCGGATTGTTACGGTGAAGTTCCAGCTTTTGTCGTTGGGTGAGATTACGACGCTCGGAAACCCGATCATCAAATTCGCTGACATTCGGTGGCGGTGGCGGTGGCGGTGTCCCCAGTAACTCAGTCAGAATCCAGTTACCACGCACCACCGGGCTGGTTCGATTCGGGAACGATGTGATAGCCAGAATACTGCCTTGACCCAAAATCCCGCTGCGGGGAGTCGATTCCAGTGAGACTCGTCTCATGTCTGGTCCCCGCACTTGCTCAAGGTCGTAATGCCGAGCCAATTCTTCGTTAACGAATGTATATTTGGCATCAATGAGACGCTCGATCGGCTGGTTTTCATTGACCAGGGATGAGAAAAAGAGAGCCGATTCCTGCTGCATCGCATCGACCAGCGAGTCGGTTGCCCAGGGATTGTCAATCGGATCACGCGGGGCGTGTGGCAAGGCACTGAAGCCAAGCCACTGGGAAGCGAAAATTTCTCCCAGTGTTTTTGATTTCGGGTCAGCCAGCATGCGTTTCACTTCGGCGGCAAGCACGCGGGGTTCGCGCAGGATGCCCTCGTCTGCCGCTTTGCTCAGTTGAGCATCAGGCATGCTTGCCCACAGGAAATACGAAAGTCGGCTGGCAAGCTCGTGGTCAGTGATTGTGAACGCCTGTCCGGTTTGTTCGCTTTGGTTGCTTTCGCTGCGGAACAGGAAACTGGGCGAAGCGAGAATCACCTCGAATACCTGACCAAGAGCCAGGTAGGAAATGTCTTCATTACTGGTGGATTCTGCTTTTTGTCCCGTAAGTTCTGTGTAGTAGTTCAGCAGTGGCATCAATTCCTGTTCACTTACAGGTCGACGAAAGGCGCGTCGTGCAAAATTTGCGATCGCCTCATAGGCCGACCTCGAACCAACTAACAAGTTGCGTGTTCTCTGCAATTCTGCCGTGTCAGCCTGGTCAGGCATCGCAGCCTCGATGACCTGCTCTGCAGCACCCAGATAACGCTCCAGAATGATCGGTTGCAAAAAGAGACTGTTCGCACTGTTGGCGAATCCACTGGACGCGGTCAATTCACGGGGGAATCGATCCGCAGGACGCAAGTCGATGCCAAACAAGTCCCGGATGGTGTGATTGTATTCTTCATTCGTCAGTCGGCGGGCAGGCTCGTAGCCAGGTTGCCGCACGGTTTCATAGTCAAAATCATCAATCCTGTGCTGCAAAAAACCGGCGATGATCAACCGATCTGCGTCAGGCATTGGTTCAGCGTCAGGCGGAGGCATGGTTCGCATTCTGATTTGTTGGCTGATGTTTTTCCAGCTGCTCCGGTTGATGACCCATGGTTTCTTTTCAGCTAAGGACAGCAGATCCAGATCACCAGAGGCCGACTCATCTGAATGGCATTCATGGCAATGTCGCTTCAGAAGCGGTTCAATGTGTTGCAGATAGTTCCAGTTCGCCGCCGCCGCGACGGTGGCCGCATCAACCGACACGGGCTTGGGCATGTTACTGCCAAGAGGTTTGCTGTCGCCTTCTGTCTCCTCGGGTTTTTCTCCGCGATTACCCTCGGGTTCAAGCTCACGTGCAAGCTCTCGAAGCTCAAGTTTCAATTCCTCAATCAACTCCTCCTCTCCCTCTTCCTCTGCATAGTGCAGTTCAAGTTTCAGGTGGAGTAATTCGTTGCGTATTTCGTACTCGTGCTCAAGTTCTCCCAGCCGGATTTCAATCTGTTCAGTCCGCCTGTCGTCGCCCTTTTCAACACTTTCAAAGAACTGCTTTATGAGCTTGCCCGCTTCAGCAAAGGTGGCATCCATCTTTTGAAAATCGCGATCCCCAGAATCAACCTCTTCTTCCGAAAATGTTTGCCGCAGTTCCGACAATTCAAAACGTTTGTCAAGCAGTTCCAGACTGATCGAAATTCTCTCTGACTCAAGCTCGATGAGATCCCATTGCTCTTCCAGTTCATCCCCGGGCTCCACATCACGTTCTTCAGCATCCTCGATCTGTTGTTCAAGCTTGAGCCGGTTTCTTTCTAGCAGCTGTCGCTGTTTGAGCAGATCAAGACGCTTATCGAGAAATCCAAGTCGCTCCCGAAGAAGTTTGCGAGCTTCTTCCGTTTCGCGCACTTCGAGCGAGAATTCATCGAGTTCCTCCGGATCTTCTCTGTCGGAGTCTCCCGAGGCAACGTCGTCCGCTTGCTCGTTGGCTTCCTGTGTCTTGCTGTCGCCGTTTTCCGCAGCAGATTCTTGAGCAGAAGCAGGTCGTGCGAGTGTTGGTGGCAGGCAGGAGAGCAGCAGGAGGATCAAAAGTAGATTGACAGATTTACTCATGCGTTGCCTGTAGGGGGCGCGATCGGGGGTAGATTTCATTCGAGCCTACGTATTGCACGGTGTTTGGTCAAGTTAAACCGTAGTGGGGGGGCTGACGCCACTGAGAACATTTTTCGAAAATAAAGTCACGGTTTGTCTCCTCGCCCCCCTTGTCTGATGCGTGGGGCCTTCTTGCTCACACAAGACTCAGGAAAAGTTTTGATGATACGGGTGCTCTTACCTGGGTTTCGTTTTTCATACTGGAACTACCCGTTCATTGGTGTTTGCCTGCCGGCGAGCCACCTTCATCCATCAGCGATGCCATTGAAGATGAGGCACTCAGGAGTGGCTAGCGACTGATTCAACGACTCGAGCCAGCCGGGCAGCAAATCCGATCTGCTCGAACTGACACCATCAACCGGATGGAGGATTGAGTTCTCCGCAGAACCTCTTTTTATCCGTTGGCGGATCCCGGTTTTTTTCCGAATAGGGAATCCAGTTTCTGCACCTTGGTGATCACAGACTGTCCATTTTTTTCGGTCACCGTGCCTGAGATTTTGACAGCTGTGCCACAATGGTAGGCGAGGTTGAAATCATGGAAGTCTCTGAAGGCGACATCGATTCGCACGGATGGCTGTCCCTGCACATCAATCAGGAAAATTCGTGCTTCATCGAGATTTTCAGACAGTCGAAGTCGTCCTTGTACAGTGATGGTTCCGTCACCTTTTTTGACCCAGCTTTCAAATGGTTGTTCGCTGTAGGGGGTGAAGGCGGAGTCATTGAGACCGGGTAATGCGCTGGTTGAATAGGCGAAGGAATCCTGATCGGCATCAAACATTTTCAGTAGGGCAAGGTGCAATCTGCCGAGTTGCTGGTTCTCGGCGTAACGTACATAACGCCCCGTCTTTAATAGTCCTCCGCCCTGCCCTGCCAGAATGATTGGGATTCGAGTCGCCGTGTGATTGTCGCTGTGTCCCATGCCTGACCCGTAGAGCACAACGCTGTGATCGAGAAGGCTGCCATGATGATCCCGGTAGGATTTCATTCGAGTCAAAAGATAGTCAAATTTTTCCATATGCCACAAACTGATTTTCAGAAGTGCATCAAGGTTCTGGCGTGAAAAGTTCCGGAAGAAGTGGGATAGATAGTGGTGCTGCTCCTGGATGCCCAGAAAATCAAAAATCATTCGACTGTTGCTGTTGCCAAGCATGTAGGTGACGCATCGCGTTGAATCAGTCCACAAGGCGAGTGAGATCAGGTCAAGCATCGATTCCACCTGCTCGTTGAGGTTGGCAGGCGCCAGCGGACGTTCCATCGTTGCTTTGGGAATGTCGTTGGACGAGGCAGCGATGTTGTCGATCCTTTTCTCTGTCGAGCGAACCACCGACAAATATTGATCCAGCGTCTGTTTGTCTTCTGCACCCGCTGTGCGTGAAAGTGATTTTGCGTCCTCGGATACACGATCCAATACGCTTTTCATTTCACGACGCTTGGCCTGATTTCGCAGCGGGCTGCGGAAGAGTCGATCGAAGATCAGTTGCGGATCACTCTCACGCGGAATGGGATCGCCATTGGAATCGTAAGAGATGTAACTGCAGCCAATCTGATTCGGGAACAGTCCTTCTGTGGTCAATTCTAGCGAACGATGTGGCGTTCCTTTTCCAATTCTGCTGGCGATCAACTGGTCGACGGATGCGGATTTGGTGTTTCTGTGGTGTCCGCTCAGGAATCGACGTGTGGAGTTGGCATGGGATGAGAACCCAAAGTCACCCATGTTGTCCAGGATCAGCAGATCCTGTTTGTGTTTCGCAAATGGCTGCATGAGAGGCGACATCCGGAAATCAAATTCGGTGCCACCATTGATGCTCCAACTGGGCGGGTGTACCCCGTTGGGTTTGAACAGGGTCATGAATCGAATGGGAGGGCCATCGGATGCCGCGCCTGATGCCTTACGTTCCATCAGGTTCAGGAACGGCAAAGGCAGAAGTGGGCCGGCAGCACCACGCAGGAATCGACGTCGATCTAATTGCCAGGACATGTGTTTTTCTTTCTTCAATCGTGCTTGATGTGCTGTGGCTGTGCGTGTGTGAACGGCAAACTATTGGCTACCAGATGAATCAAATCGTGGTAGGTTCCTTCTTGCACGTCCAGGTTTCCGTGCTGGTCAAGTTCACTGCAGATGGTATCAACCGTCGGCATGTCGTTGACATTGAGTTCACGTGCCAGTGCATAGGAAAGGGTGCGTTTGACAATGTTCTCGATCACAGTGCGACGCTGGGACTTGACGAGGATTTGCCGTAATCCGAGGTAGTCGTCAAAGCTTTCTCCGCTTGGAAGCTGACCGCTGGTGTCCAATGGTTTCGAAGCTTCAGGAGTGTTTTGATCTTGCGTCTGCCTGTTGTCTTTCTGCTTGCGTTTTTTGTTG
The DNA here is from genome assembly GCA_002862205.1 of Planctomycetaceae bacterium. GTDB lineage: Bacteria > Planctomycetota > Planctomycetia > Pirellulales > Pirellulaceae > Rubripirellula. Next base: position 20,043 of record PKCN01000131.1, read on the forward strand.
CCATTCGAGTTGGTCGAAGCAGCGGGTTTGTAGTTGCCGCCAGCGTCGTATGACTGCATGGCGAATCCCAACGGATCGATTTTGTTGTGACAAATCGCACAAGTCGTGTTGCTGCGGTGCAATTCAAAACGCTCGCGAAAACTCAGGTTCTCACCTCGCTGATTGGGTTTCACTTGCCCAACGTTCGCAGGTGGATCAGGCAGGTGTTCACCCATCACCCTTTCCAGTATCCAGGTTCCGCGAATCACCGGACCTTTGTTCATGGCCAGAACGCCGGGCATCGTCAGTAGACCTCCACGCTCGGGAGTGTTGCTCAATTCCAGTCGTTGGTTGGGAACAGCTTCGACCTCAATCCCCCGCTGTTTCCTGTACGCAGTCATGCGTTTCCGGTCACCGGGGTAATATTTGGCCGTGTGTGGATTTATAAAGGCTACTTTGGAATCGATCAGTTCCAGAAGTGGTCGGCCTTCTGTGAACAGATAGTTCAGGAAATCAATCGGTTGCTGACGCAAAGCATGGGAGACAGGCGGGTTGTTCGAGACTTTGGATATTTCGTTCAGTGAGAACCATTCCACTCCAAAGTTGTGCGCGAGGTTCAGGGATTTCGGGTCCGCCAGCATGCGGTCGATTTGATTCGCATAAATGTCTGGATCACGCAATTCACCCTGAGCGGCCAACTGCATCAGGTGATCATCAGGCATGTCACCCCACAAAAAATAGCTGAGCCGCTCAGCGAGTTCATGGTCATCGACGCGACCGTACAGCACTGGTTTACCCACCTGGCCCGCGTTACCCACCTGGTTGCTGCTCTTGGGATCGTCAACCTTTGCAAGCAGGCTGCGGTAAATGAACGGAGGTGACATCAGCACTGATTTCAGTTCAATGCGAAGTGCTGATTCCAATTCTGCTCCCCGCTTTCCATCAATGGTCGCACGCGATGCGGCAACAGTGTCGGCATCAGGAGGACGGCGGTAGGCGCGACGCAACATCCATCGCAGAATCTGGTTTGCCTGCTTCGGCGTCATGTGCTCACCCATGATTGGTCCTGTGACCACTTCAAGGTGTTCTCTTGGTCCGGGAGCAAGCCACTGTTCCAGAGCATCATCGATCAGGAACGAATACTGATCCCACACATTGGTGGTCAATGGGTTGGCTGATGTATCATTTTTAAAGCCGCTTGGGCCCGGTGGGTCCACGGGCAACAGTTTCATCACCAACGATTTTTCAACGATGGTCTGCTCGGCTTCCACAATCGAGACTTCCAGTTCGAATCCAAACAGGGATCGCAGTGTTTGCCGATATTCGTGCGCTGACAGGCGGCGTGGTCGAAGGACATCCGGCAGTGGCTGGATCGTGTCTACCAATGCCTTTTGATACCACGATTTGAATTGTGCAATTTCAGCTGAAGTTAGCCGCGGCTGGCTTTCGGGTGGCATCGTGTCAGAATCAATGACCTCGAGTACATCGGACCAGAGTTCAAAGGCCGCTTTGATTTGCTGTTCAGTCTCCAGTTCCCGCAAGTTGACTTCACCGTGGACTTCGTCGCCATCACCGTGGCATTGAAAGCAGTGTTTGCTCAGTAGCGGTCGGATCGTTGTCTGGTAATGCAGCGTTGGATCTTTTACGGAATGAGCTGGATTTACCGAGTTCGTTTTGTCCTGCTCGTTATCTGCGGAAAGCCTCGGTAGAGGCAGGGTGATGCCCAGCCCAATGAAGATCCATAGCAATGACAGACGGTGCGACAACAGACGGTGCGGCAACGGGCGGGCTCGTTGGAATGGCGTGCAGGCAGGATCGCCAGGTGGGTAAATTCAGGTCGCCTCCATTTTAATCACAGCAACCGCCTCGTTGATAGATTATTTCCTATTGCGAATCGGTCCAGTGATCGGTCCTGAACGGCGAGGCTGGCAGGCCAATGCTGTTGGTGAGATTGCCTAACGGGTTTGCCGCCCATGAGTAGCGAACGGCAACCGGATTCGGTACTTGCGGCGACCCGACTGACACATGGTCGCCCGTTGCTGTGGCCTCGGCCCAGTGAAAAACGCGATCCTCGCCGGCTACCGCAAACCCCTGTAGCGGACCGTTTGAGGATTTCAGGCCTGTTCCAATTTGCGAGAAAGTCAAATTGATTCGGCCTTCCGCTGGCTGTGATGACTTCAGCAACGGTCCCATCGCCACATCGCCTCCGGGCAACTTGTTGCCCCGGTTGTAGACATCGACAAGAGCCCATCTTGCCAGTCGTGCTCCCACGGCCTGTTTGTTTTTAGGGTGGATGTTCTGTGCATCGCCGACATCAACGGTGATTGCCATCCCGGTTTGAGGAATGCTCAAGGCACGAAGCATGCCTGCGCGGACGTTGACCCACCCACTGGGTTCAGAAGGTTCGGTTTGCAGTGCCCGGAAATTGGGGAGCTGCACCCAAGCAAACGGAAGTTCTGGTGCACTCCAGCGTTGCCGCCAGTCGGTAACCAGCGTTTCGAGCTGTTTGTCGTACAGGTCAGAGAACTTTCCGTTCGAGTTACGTTCACCCTGATACCAGATCACCCCGCGAACTGCGTAACCGATCAACGGATGTATTTTGCCATTGAACAGATTGCTTGGATAGTTTTTGTCGGCCGATGGTTTTGATGGCAACGATGGTCGTCGCGGTAAGCGTTTTCTCTCTCCTTTGTCTTTGATACTTGCATTGTCCGCCTTTGCTTTTTCCCAACGCGCCAACGCTTTTTGGTAACGTTGCTTGGCTGCTTCTGCATCGAATTCTTTATCCTGACTAGCGAGGTCGAGCATCATCGGCTTGAGGACCTTGTTCGATGTCTGAGCAGGCATGCTTGTCCAAGCTTCGATCGCAGTTCCACCAACAGAAGAATTGATGAGCCCCACAGGGACATTGAGTTCCTGTTGCAGTTTGCGTCCAAAAAAGTAAGCGGTGGCAGAAAAACTGCTAACGGTTTCAGGGCTGCATACTTGCCATGCACCTTTGCAACGGTCTTGTGGCTCAGTGGCATGGGATGATGATTCAGTGAACATCCGAATCGCAGGGTGGTTGGCGGTTGATATCTCTGTCTGCGCGTCAACCACACCACCGACTTTCATTGCCATGTTTGACTGTCCGGAGCACAACCAGACTTCGCCCATGTAGATGTCATTGATGGTGATGGATTCTTCGTTTGTTTGAATCTTCAATTCGTGGGGGCCGCCCGCCGGGAATTCCTTGAATTGCAAGGACCACTTACCGTCAGCAGATGCTTTGGTCTCTGAAGTTTGACTGGCTAAGGTACAGGTGATGTTATCTCCCGGCTTGGACCAACCCCAGACTTTGATGTTTTCGTTCCGCTGCATGACCATGTGATCACTGAAAATCGTCGGTACCTCCAGTTGCGCATCCGCAGTGTTGCAACAGAGAATCAAAGCAATGATGGGCAAGGTGATAGGTTTCAACATGTTGGGTTTACTGAAGTGACAAGGATTGGCGGATTCGTCAAAACGAGAAAAGTGCGTTTGGGTTGTGCCCCTGCACATGATGATTTATTTCGAGCTGATTGGATTTGCAGGCTTCACGCTGCTGTACCAGTCCTGATGTGATTTTAGCAGGCGTTTGACCAATTCAGGTTTGTCTTTTGCATGATTGACCGTTTCAGGTCTCTCGTCGTCCAGGCTGACAAGCTGATAGTTTTGCTTGCCATCGGCCCCCATGAGTTTCCAGTTGCCGTCTCGCACAGCCCACGTCGAACCCCAGTGGAAGTGAAGGACGTCTTTGTGGGGTGAGGGGGCGTTTGCAGAATTGCAGATTGGCAGCACGCTGAATCCATCAATGGCAGGAGAAGATGGGGCGGGTTTGACGTTGCAAAGTTCCAGTATCGTCGGATACCAATCCATGGCTGTCACGATCTGGTTGCGGACCTCGCCCGAGGGAATTTTCGATGGATAACTCAAAATGGCAGGGACACGTATTCCGCCTTCAAGAAATTTACCCTTGTGCCCAATCCAGTGTCCCGTGTTACCGCCACCGCTGGCCCCGTAGAAATGACCTTCGGGAAAACCCGATGGGTGCTCTTTGCCGCGAATGCGATAAGTCGTTTCATTGGAATGTCCATTGTCACTCATGTAGACAATGATGGTGTTGTCCATGATCTTTGCTGCTTCGAGAGCTTTGAGGACGCGGCCAATGTAGTGGTCCGTCGTCGTGATCATTGCAGCATAGGTGCGGCGAGCCGGGTCCTTGATACCGCGATATCGCTCTTGGTGCATGGCCAGTGATTGTTCCGGGTAGTGCGGGATATTGAACGGCACATACAAAAAGAATGGTTGGTGCTGATTGCGATCAATGAATTCAACGGCACGATCGGTCATCATTTCAGGAAAATATTTTCCATCGGCCTCCACTCGATCTGTACCTTCGTAAAGATCGTGGAATCCGTTTCGGTGCAGAAAGAAATGGTTGTAGTTATCGATGAAACCGTCGCGGATGCCAAAGAATTCATCGAAACCCTGTTTCTTGGGGCCGTAGTCGCGGTGGGCACCCAAGTGCCATTTTCCAAACAGCGCTGTTCGATAACCAGCTTTCTTCAGCGTCTCGGCCAGCGTTACTTCCTCCAGGAACATGTTGATTCCCTTGGGGCCATTCATGTTTCCCTGGGTCCAATGCCGCACGCCTCCCCGTTGTGGGTGACGACCTGTGAGCAACGCTGCACGCGAGGGGCAACAAACCGTGTGCGCATACGCCTGGGTGAAACGGATGCCCCGTTCCGCCAATGCATCAATGTTGGGTGTATGGAGATCCGAGGATCCAAAGCAATTGGCATCAAGTGTTCCCTGATCGTCAGTGAAAAGAATCACCACGTTGGGACGTTCAGAACCTCTGTCGGCAAAGCAGATCGTTGACGTTGACAGGGATACCAGGCAAGCTCCGAGCAGGAGGCTCAAGCAATGATTCATCCTGAATTTGTTTTGATCGTGTGGGTGGTTCGGAATCATGGCGTTTGTCTTTCCCGTTCAAGGCAGGTTGCCGGTAACATCAATACCCCCAACAATTTACTGGAAAAATCGATGTCGCGTTGGCTGGGCTGTTTGTCGCAAGGTCATCCGGGTTTCGTGTTTATTTGTTGATTGAGGGCTTAGGAGACGTAAATGGTTGGCCAGCGATGTCAAAAACTGAAGTGTTTTGTGTTGATTACCTGTCTGTTGCTGATTTCAGGGCAGGTAGGTTTGGGGCAGCAGGCGGACCGGGCGGTGGATTCACGAACACCTGATGCAGTGGTCGATTCCAGCACACTGACGGGAAAGGTGATGTGTGGCTATCAAGGTTGGTTCAGTTGTCCTGACGACGGTGATCAACTGGGATGGACCCACTGGGCCCGCACGAATCGTCGACCATTGGGGCCGGGAAATGTCACCGTCGATTTGTGGCCTGATGTGCGTGAGTTGAGTCCGCAGGAACGATTCCAGACCGGATTCAATCACTCAGATGGTCGTCCCGCCGAGGTTTACAGCAGCGCAAATGAAAAGACGATTGGTCGTCACTTTCGTTGGATGCGTGACTATGGCATTGATGGGGTTTTTATGCAGCGGTTTGCCAATGGGCTGGATTCGCCGCGTCTCAAAGCCCAGAAAGACAAGGTGCTTTTCCATGCTCACGATTCAGCATCGAAGACAGGGAGAGTGTTGGCTGTGATGTACGATTTGTCCGGCCTGCGAAAGGGGCAGGTTGCTCGTGTGAGTGATGATTGGAAGCAGTTGAAACGTGATGGCATCACTGGGGGCGGCAGGTATCTTCAACACAAGGGTAAGCCGCTGGTGGCCGTTTGGGGCGTCGGCTTTAGCGGGGATCGTAAGTACAGTTTGGCCGAGTGTGCTGATCTGATTGATGTGTTGAAGGCAGATGGGTGCGCTGTGATGCTGGGAGTACCATCGTGGTGGAGAGATCAGAAACGCGATGCCGTTGCTGATGCGTCACTGCATGAAATTCTCAAAAAAGCTGACGTGTTGAGCCCTTGGACCATAGGACGCTATCGATCGCCAAGTGAGGCAAAGTCGCATGCCAACCGCGTTTGGAAGCCTGATTTGGCTTGGTGTGCAAAGCAGAAACTCGAATTTTTGCCCGTTGTGTTTCCAGGTTTCAGTTGGAAAAATCTGCACGGTGGAAAACTTGATGACATTCCGAGGTTGAAAGGTGAGTTCCTGTGGACGCAGATAACTGCGGCAAAGCAAGTTGGGGCAAAGATGATTTACGTTGCCATGTTTGATGAAGTTGATGAAGGAACTGCAATATTTAAATGCAGCAATGATCCGCCGGTCGGTGAAAATGTTGCTTTTCTAACCTACGATGGATTGCCCTCCGATTACTACCTGAGAGTGACTGGACAAGCAGGCAGAATGCTGAGAGGGCAGATTCCGGACGATAGTCCATTGCCGCCAGTTGTTCGTGATCGTTAGCGAGTGCGTTATTACAAGCATGTCGCAAAGGTGGGGCTTTCGTGAGTTTTTTGCGTCATTCACTGCCAACCTTTGCGGTGAATGCACACTGACTGCGACAAGTCAGAGAACCAAATTGAAAGATTGAGATACACATGAAAGCAATGACACTTGTCGGCAAGAAGCTACCTCTTGAACTGCAGCAACGGGAAGATCTGACCCCAGATGCGGGACAGGTTGTCGTTAGGCTCAGCACTGCAGCACTGAATCGTCGCGATTACTGGATAACCGTGGGTTTGTACCCGGGAATCAAGCCTCCTGTTGTGTTGGGATCTGATGGCGCGGGTGTCGTTCTTGCTTGCGGTGACGGTGTCGATCGTGGTTGGGAAGGACAGGATGTCATTTTGAATCCGGGTATTGGTTGGGGAAATGATCCGGCGGTGCAGAGCGAACAGTTTCATATCCTTGGGTTGCCTGAAGACGGTACCTTTGCATCCGAGGTCGTTGTGCCTGTGGAACAACTGCATCGCAAGCCGGAGTGTTTGACATGGGAAGAATCAGCCGCCATTCCCTTGGCCGGCACAACAGCCTATCGAGCGTTGTTCGCACAAGGCAACGCAAAGCCTGATGACAGGATTCTGATCACTGGCATTGGGGGAGGAGTGGCTACATTTGCACTCCAATTCGCCACTGCGATCGGAGCAGAAGTATGGGTGACTTCGTCGTCGACAGCAAAAATTGATCGGGCAATCAGTCTGGGAGCCAAAGGCGGATTTGATTATCGCGAGGAGGGATGGGAAAAACGTTTTGTCGCAAAGGTCGGGGCACCCGATTTGATCATCGATAGTGCTGGTGGCCCTGGCTACGGTGGTTTGATGGGACTTGCTGCACCCGGTGGTCGTATCATCAATTATGGGGCGACAGCCGGCGCTCCGGAATCGATTGACATGTTCAAGCTGTTTTGGAAGCAACTGCGTCTGCAAGGATCAACCATGGGGTCGCCTGACGACTTTAGTGGCATGGTGGACTTGGTTGAGAAGTATCAGATCAAGCCAGTGATCGACGCAGTCTATTCGCTGGAAGATACCAACCGGGCGATTGATCAAATGCGTTCATCACCGCAGTTTGGTAAGTACGTGCTCAAGATTGCCTGATTCCGCCTGCCGACAGGTGTAGGTCAGCCTTGATCTTCAGAAAACATGCGGGTGACGGCGGGTTTCTGAATCTTGCCCATGGCGTTGCGTGGCAGCTGTTCCACGATTTTCAATTGCTTGGGAATCTTGTAGGTGGACATGCAGGTCCGGCACCAGGTTTTGAGTTCTTTCAGATCCAGTTCCGAGTCTGGTTGCAGAACACAGGCGACCGCGACTGCTTCACCCCAGGTATCGTCTGCGACGCCCACAACCGCACACTGCTCGATGGACTCATGGTCCAACAATACGGATTCAATCTCCAGAGCTGAGAGTTTGTAGCCGCCACTTTTGATGATGTCGACTGACTGACGACCCATGATGCGAAAGTAACCTGATTCGATGACTGCGATATCTCCTGTGCGAAACCAGCCATCGTCAAACGAGTCTGCCGTTGCTTCCGGCTTGTTCCAGTATTCAAGAAATACACAGGGGCCCTGAACCTGGATCTCACCGGCAGTGCCTTCTGTCTGAATGATTTCCCCTGCTTCACTTTTTAATTGAATTTTCACATTCGGAAGCGGTTGTCCGACAGCGCCCGGTCTCCGTTCTCCGGTGTGCGGGTTGGACAAGGCCATGCCAATTTCTGTCATGCCGTATCGTTCAAGCAGGGCTTGTCCGGTCAGGTTGGTCCACTCGTGATGAACACTTGCCGGAAGCGCAGCAGAGCCCGATACCATCAGACGCATTTCCGCAAACCCCTGCACGATTTGTTGGCGTTGTTGATCCGGCGTTGTTTGCAACAGTTGAATCAACTTGACGTAAATGGTTGGCACCGCCATGAAAACGGAATACCGATTCTTTGCCACTTGATCGAGAATTGCGTCAGCATCGAAGTGGCTGAAGGTGTCAACCGTGGCACCTGACCACAACGCACATGAAAGCACGTTGATGATGCCATGGATGTGATGAAGCGGCAGGAAAAGCGGAATCACATCACTGTCTTGCCACTGCCACGCGGTCACCAGAGCTTCGATTTGTGATTCAACACTAGCGTGCGTCGAGACCACGCCCTTGGGCTTGTTCGTGGTTCCACTTGTGTACAGGATCATCGCTCGACGATCAGACTGGATCATGGGCAATGGTTGGGGATCACCATCGGATATTTCATCGACCACGGTCAGTGGGATTCCCAGTCGTTGACACAGGGGGGCAAGTTTTGTGCTCAGTTCGGTGTTGGTAATCACGCGCTGTGCATCGGAATCAGTGATCGTATATTCAAGTTCAGGTTCTGTTGCAGACAGACTGAGCGGCACAGCAACGCCGCCTGCTCGCCAAATTCCCCACTGGACCGTCACGTAGTCGAATCCGGCAGGAACCAGATAGGCAACTCGTGATTCCTGCAGATCGTTGGCATTACCTAAGATGGATGATGCAACCACTGCCGAGTGGTGCAGCAATTGCTGGTAAGTGTATTCCGTCTGTCCGTGAAAAATCGCGACGGAATCGCCGTGAGCTTTGGCGAGTGAAATCAGTTTCATTGATATTCGCGTTTTCTATGTTTTGTATCGAGAGTGATAGAACGCTGAGGTCATAACGTAGGCAAGGGACTGAGGTCATAACGTAGGCAAGGGTCAGGTGAACAATTTAACGATCATGAAGATCAAGGACGGACCGAGCAGACATCCTAGTCCTGTGTAAAAGGTTGCTGTCATGGCACCGTAGGGAACAAGCTTTTCATCGGTCGCCGCCAGACCAGCCGCGACTCCACTGGTTGTTCCCATCAAGCCTCCGAAAATCAATGCCGAACGCGGATTGTCCAAGCCAATTCTCGACGCAACAAAGGGCGTCAGGATCATGACTAGAATCGACTTGACCAAACCAGCGGCGACACTCAAGGCAATGACTTCGCTGCTTGCGTTCAAGGCTGTTCCGGTCACTGGCCCAACAATGTAGGTCGCCGCACCTGCTCCGATGGTGGTAATGCTCTCAGCGTCGCGATATCCGAACGCATACGCCACCAGTCCCCCGATCAGAAAAGAGACGAAGATTCCCAGAGTGAGTGCAATGATTCCGCTGAGACCGGTAGCGATGAATTCCTGCAAGCGTACTCCGAATGCAGTGGCCACAATCGCGAGGTCGCGGAACATGCTGCCACCAAGAAGTCCGATGCCCGCAAGCAACGGCACATCAGCAAGTCCTTTCTCGCCACCGGTCATCATTCCACCCAGATAGGCCAAGGCCAGACCCATGAAAATCGCGATCGCGGAGGCGTGGATTCTTCCACTGGTCAGTTTGCGCGATATGAAACTGGAAACCCACAGGATTGCACCCACCATGAACAAGGCAGTGATCAGCGAGTTCTTTTCCAGCAGTACGACCAGCGAATGCTTGCTCAAAAGCATGAATTGCCAGTCCGGTAGACAGTTCATGGTTTGTCTCCCGGGGGTGAATCCTGTGGTTCCGCAACGTTGCTGCCGAATCGACTTAGCACGGGTACCAATGCCAGACACGCTAGCACCGTGGTTACTCCTGCAACCAGTGCCAACCAACCACCGCTCGCAGCTTTGACCACGTTTTGGCTGGCCGCCATCGCAACCACGATGGGAATGTAAATGGAGCTCCAGAACAGAACGCCCTGTCGCGTGGGCACTGGCAGGCGATCACGACGGCGGAGCCAGTCCGATAGCACGATCAACAGCAGCATGGCAATTCCCACACCACCCACGTTCTTGCCGACTCCCAACGCGATGCCGAGCATTTGTCCAATGACCAGGCCGACCAGCATGCAGAATGCCAGTAACGCGGTTCCGTAGATCACCATCATCAAACCTATTGCTGTTGATTTTTTTCGCAGTCATTGTCGGCAGGCACGGGTTTACCCACGATGTCAACTGGATGCGTGTAAAGGTAACGCCAGACTGGTTCATGCATGAACTGACCGTCCTTGCCTTTGAAAGCGCGACTGCCTGGTTGCACGCTGCTATGTGCGATTTTTTCGTTGCCACGAACATCAAAATCCGTGATCAGCCTTCGTGTGTTCTGATACGGTGGTTTGGTTTGGTCGACATTGACGATCGGCCCAAACTGGTTCATTCCAAGCAGTTCCCAGCTGCGGCAATAGTGATCTGCTTTCCAGCCACCATCGAGAACGTGAGAAAATCCGAAATAGCGATTTGCGGGTGTTGCCGACGGTAGAGCCTGCCAAGCCTGATATTGATCACGCGGACCACACAATGCGACGACACGACTGACTTTGACATATTTTGCAAAGCGGGCAGCGGTGGTTGAACCATGGGAACTGCCTGACACGATAACTTTTTCCCAGTTGAGACCGCTGCGATCGGCATTGAAAAATTGTCCCCAGTCTCCTTCGGGATTGCTGCGTTCCAACCACTTCACAAATTGGTAGGCGCGTTCCATCATTCCATCGGGTTTTGGAATAGTGACCTCGTCACTGAAATCCTGTCCGGTGGCTGCCTCCAGGCGAATGTTGCCGCGGCAGTGCGGGCCAACGGGTTTGTCCTGACAACAGATTGAGAACCATGATCGGGCATACTGCACTTGGATGGCGTGCAGGCCATAGTCCGCCAATCGATCAAACAGATTCCGATTGTGGCTCATCAACCAGATCACAAGCTTGCCACGTTGAGGTACCGAAGTATCGACAATCGCGTTTTGAACGTCAGCAGGCCTGCCACTTGCTGTTTCAAGCAAAAAGTTGATTTTCGGATGCGACTTGACCCGCGGGTCGATTTCGCTCGCCCTCGCACTCAGTTCGTAACGCTTTTGCTTCGTCGCACTCGTTTGCGCCGATGCGATGTTCAGGCTCATGCAAAGCGACATGAGCCCGATCATGGTGGTCGCTGAGAGGTGAATCTTTGAAATCATCTTCTTGGTGTTCTCTTCAGATTTTGTTCGGAGAAATGCCATGTCAGGGCAAAGTTGCAAGTGCAGGGTCTGCAGGGCATTGCCAGAGTACAATACAGCAGACCGGTACTGCAAAGCGGCATTGTAGCGTAGCACGGTAGATTCGTGATCTACCTCCGGTAACCGATGATTGGCATGAGTTTGTATCCCCACTTGCCCAGAGAGATTCGTTATTCTGCGTGACTCAAAGTGTTTTTTCGGAAGCCCGTTTCGGCATTTTCCGTTCCCCATCGCATCATCTGCAGGAATTGAATTGATGACTCATGTGCAGCGCAAGCACCACTTCAAGTGTGGATTCGTCAATCTCCTGCTCATGATTTCCCTGATCGGTCTGATGAAATCCAGATGCGAGGCTCAGGATCCCGATGCCAAGGGGGCGAGATTACCTGAAGTTCGTGTGACGAATGTGCGCCGCGTATTTCACAATGGAGAGCACAATGCCTTTACCGATTTGATTCGCTTTCAAGGTCGCTATTTTTTGACTTTTCGCAGTTGTCCTGATGGGCACATGGTGCACCCCACTGCATCAATCATCATTCTTTCCAGCAAGGATTTGAAAAAGTGGGAGCAGGTGCATCAGTTTTCGGTGCCGATGCGTGATACACGAGATCCACACTTTCTGGATTTCAAAGGTCAATTGTTTGTTTACACAGGTACCTGGTACAGCGGAGAAACAACCCTGCCACCCAGCGAGTATGACCTGAACAAGCATCTTGGCTACGCCGCCTGGTCCGGGGACGGCAAGCAATGGCACAGCCCCGTCATGTTGGAGGGGACATTTGGGCATTACATCTGGAAAGCAGCCGAGTACGACGGCAAAGCCTACCTTTGTGGTCGACGCAAACACCAATTTGATGTTCGACCGCGCGGCGAGGGACCCGAGGTCGAGTCCGCCATGTTGGTAAGCGAGGACGGTCTGGTTTGGAAAACAGCAGCTTTGTTTCAGGAACAGCGCGGCGATGAAACGGTGTTCCAGTTTCAAGCTGATGGCAGTGTGCTGGCGATCGGGCGACGGGGTAGCGACAAGGCGCAGATATTACGCTCAAAGCCACCGTACCAGGAATGGCAACGCAAAGAACTGGATCGCTACATCGGTGGGCCAATGTTAGTGCGTTGGGGAAATCGTTGGGTTGTGGGGGGGCGACGAAATACCGATCGAGGCCCCAAGACCTCACTGTGCTGGCTTGTGGGAGATGAGTTGCACGAATTCGCAGAGTTGCCGAGTGGTGGAGATAATTCCTACCCTGCTCTGTTGCCACTCTCTTCCACTCGGGCTGTCATGTCCTGGTATTCAACTCACGAGAAAGATCCGAAGGGCAAACTTATAACCGCGATTTACATGGCGGACCTCGAAGTCATCAATCCGTGAAATTGCAATCTAGCTTGGATTCGTTATCTTGCTGGGCCATCAGATGTTGATTGGCTTGTGGCTGATCCCATCAACGCTGGTTCTGAGTGATGATCGAGCCGCTCAGGCATCACGTAAGCGTTCCAAGCCGGTTCTGGCTGCTCCCGCGTCAGAACCGACTGCCAGAAAGCGGAAACCCTGCTCCAGATGTTGTTGGGCCTTGGCCTCGTTGCTCAGGATTCCGACTGCTGTTCCCCGTTGTTGGCAGGCACTCACGATCTTCTCAAGAGCAGCCAGTAAATCAGGATGCTCAAATTGCTTGGGGCAGCCGAGGTTGTAACTCAGGTCCAGTGGTCCCACAAACACGACATCGACGCCGTCAACAGCCGCGATCTGGTCAACGTTGCTGACACCTTCGGCGGTTTCAATCTGGACGATGACCGTGGTGCGTTCCTGCACCCTGGCGTGGTACTCGTCCATCGAGAGACCAAAATCGGTGGCGATCGTGGAACTGGCCACTCCACGACAACCGTGGGGAGGATAACGGGTGTAGGCCACCGCTTGGGTGGCTTCCTGAGCCGTACTGACGTACGGCACCATGACGCCGGCTGCACCCAAATCCAACGCTCGTTTGATGCAGTCTTGATCATTCGAGACCACTCGCACAATCGGGACACAGGGTGTGCCCTCGACAGCCAACAGCATGGATTGGAGCCCCGCCTCACTGCAGGCACCATGTTCCAGGTCTATCAGGACCCAGTCAAAACCGAGCTGTGCGGCCATGCGAGCCAGTAAAGGCGAACCGAGACTGAGGAATGTGCCACGCAGTGGCGTTTGTAACCTCGTTTTTTCAATCCAGTTAAAACTCATTTGTTACCGGCTGGGTAGGAGTTCACTTTGCGTTTTCAATCAGAAAATCCACCAGCTCCTGGCACTGGAAAAAACCGGGCCAGAAGTTGTGTCCCTGTCCGTCGATCTTGATCACTTCGATCAGATCACCCACATCATTGGCTTGGTAGACTTTTTCGAGTGCGGCCGAATTCTCAGCCAGCGGCACGACTTGGTCGTCTTTGCCATGGATGATCAGCACGGGTATGCGTGCCTTAGCAAGTTTGTCTGCTCGCTGGATCGGATTGAATTGTGCCTGCTGCGTCTGAAGTTGCTCAGCTGAAATGCCGTAGGCAGATGCGGCACGTTTGATTCCCGGGTAGGTGGTGTAGTCGTAGACCGGGTAGATCCCCCCGATGGCCGCAACCCGATCGGGGTGATCGACCGCCCAACTGCTGACCCAAAGTCCACCGCGACTGCGTCCCAGCAGGGCTGGTTTTTTCGAGTAACCGCGGTTGGCCATTTCCTTGTATAACGCTTCGAAAAAGGGAAACGCTTTGGGGCTGCCGTAGGCTTCACCAACATCGATTCCTGCGACTGCAATCCCGGCGTCAAGAAACTTCTGGTGCATCCAGCTTTCTGCTTTGTCAGGATAGGCAGAAAGTGTGGGGGCATAGAATATCCATGGTTTGTCAACTTTGTTGTCAGCAGATTCATGGTTTGACGGTGTTTCAGGTTCCATGATGAAGGCGTGACGATCCTTCAGGCGAAACGTGTTTCCATTGAGCAGTACCTGTCTGCGTTTGGGCATGGCCTTCTGCTGGGCAGCGTTGACCCTCGGTTTGCCTTGTCCGGGATTCGACTTGTTGGCCGGGTTTTGCGGGATGTCTGCGGTTGCCAGTTTTACAAAGGAATCAAGTTGTTGATGCCATTGGCTGATCAATGAATCCAGTTTGCCAGCTGCCGGGACCGCCAGGTCGGTCGATTCATCACGATCGTTAGCGAGGTTGTAGAGTTCCCACGGTTCGCCAATAGGAGCGACCGCTTTCCAGTCGCCAACACGAATTGCCTTGTGACCATCATGGAACCACCAAAGTGAATCATGTTTGAGTTGACCTTCTTTTTTGAAGGTGGCAACCAGACTTTTTCCAGGTGGTTGCGGTGCCGAATCTGGTGTTGAGGCGCCACTGACTTCGAGCAGCGTTGGGACGATGTCAATCACATGACCCACATCACTGCGGACGTCACCTTTCGCGTCGATGCCATCAGGCCACGACACGATCAATGGGGTCGACGTGCCTCCCTCATGGGTCCATGTTTTGTGTCTGCGAAAAGGGGTGTTGCAGGTGTTGGACCATCCGGGGCCAAGGCAAAGATAGGTTCCGGCAGATCCGGCGGGTAGCTTGGGATCGTGACCGTCGTCACGGACCATGATTTCTGCGCTGGCGCCGTTGTCCGACAGGAAAATGACCAGCGTGTTTTTCCATTGACCCATGTTTCGGATCTGGTCAAACACTCTGCCAATCTCAATGTCCATTCGATGGATCATGGCAGCGTGAATTGCCATCTTTTTCGCCTGAAAGCGTTGCTGTTCCTGAGACAGACTTTTCCAGAGTAAGGGACGATTGACTTCATTCTTGCCGAGTGTCGCAAGAGCATCGGGGAAATGATAGGGAGGCCCGAGATCACGCTCGACTCGCGAGAGTTCAGGGACGGAGTGGCTGTCGAGAATCTGTAGTTGTTTCAAACGCTTCCAGCGTTGGCCCCGAATCACATCCCAACCTTGAACGTATCGGTCCTGATAGACGGCGATGTCCTGTGGCAAAGCATGTAACGGAAAGTGAGGTGCCGCAAATGCGAGGTAGTGAAAGAACGGCTGGTCTGCGTGATTTGTGGCATGTTCCTGCAGCACTTCGATGGCATGGTCGGCCAACGCTGTCGTGGCGTAAAAGCCGGTTCCCTTTTTTACCGGGGGCAGTTGCACATCGTCCCGCCAGTGGCGAACCGGATTGAAAAACCGTCCTTGATCTTTGAGCAGATAGGAGCGATCAAACCCGTTCTCGATCGGCATGCCGTCGATGTGCCATTTTCCCGTGTGATAAGACCGGTATCCGATGGTATGCAGCATCTTGGGTAACAGCACCGCCCACGGCTGCCGTTTTCCCCGGTTGCCTCCACCCGAGGGAACGTTGGGCAAGGTATCGCGGCGAACCTGCTGTGCATAATATCCCGTCAGCAGGGACGCCCGAGTCGGCCAGCATCTTGCGGTGTTGTAAAATTGGCTGTAGCGAATGCCATTTTCAGACAAGGCGTCCAAATTCGGAGTCGCAATTTCGCTGCCGTAGCAACCAAGATCAGAAAATCCAAGGTCGTCGGCCATGATCAACAGAATATTGGGTCTTGATGCCGTGTCAGACTCGCGAGCAGCAGTCGCGGAAGCTTCCGCTTGGACCTTGTTTTCAATGCAGAATTGGCTCGACAGCAGATAACAGGCAAGCAGTAGGGCAACCAGGATGGAACGTGGCATGGAGAGAAACCAACACTCAGAAATTTGCGTAAAGGAAAATGGAAGCATCAGCTTTGCTTAAACGTCATTGAGTGTTCACCGACGTTAGGTAGACAGCTCAGTTCGCGACAAGAAGCTTTGCACCAGTTTAGTCGTTTTTACGTGATCATGCTTTTGGTGGCGGAAATCTCGGCGAAGAAGGCAGGGCAAGTGCCATGGATTTCAAGTGCAAACCTTGGAAGCGAGCTTAGTTCGTGTTTGTAGATCTTTCGACTTTGCGAAATTCCGGTTTTGTGTCGCGCAGGATTTCAAGCATGGCTTTTCGTGTCTCTGACGACAAGTGTTGATACGCTTCACGGGTATCCTTGCCGGTCAGCACGGCGACGAGTTTTTGAAGAATCTTGGTGCGGACCAGCGTTGGCAGTCCATCAAACGCATCGGAATGAATCAGATAACTGCATGGGTAACGGAACAAGCGGGTCTGCAGATCAAAGTCACGCAGTGATCGTCCACGCTGATCCCGCTTGCCAATCTTTTCAAAGTACGCGGTGAATTGTGATGAGCCGATGATTCGGTCGGTGAGCTTGAATTCGTCACACATTAAAAGATGCTGCAGCACTCGCTCAGCAGCCGTGTTGATCCGGCGCCGCGCTGTTTCACTCAGGTGATCAGGGGCACGTTCAAGCAGTTCATTCATCTGCTTTGCCTGATGAACTGCCTGCCGTGTTTCGTAGTTTGCCGCGGCGATCGCATTGTGCATCTGGCTTTGATGCTGCAAAACCATCAGGGCAACAATGTCGCTGTGTGGACTCAGGAATTGACCCGTTTCGATGAATCGATCCAGAGCATTGCAGTTGGCGCCAGTTTCCCGGTCAAAGGCAGTCGTGTCATCGTTGCACGTGCTGTTGCCCATGTGACGCATGTTGCCATGCGTGCCCGTGACGTACCAGCCTCCCCAGCGTTCCTGGAAAGGGCTCGTTGAATCAGTCAGATGCGTGCCACGGCCATATCTGGGTTGACCCCGTTCGTCCGGAAAAACACTACGCATTAGATAACCGGGGACATTTTGTGTGCGGCCAGTCGCGTGGCAGGCCAAGCAGTTTCCTCGATCCCTGATGAACGCTGGCTGTTCCTGTTTCTGCTGGGACATCGTGTAGAACGTGGCTCCCTGCTGGGGACCCGTCGCTGCCAGTTCCAGAACGTCACCCTCCTGACAAAATCCAATGTAGACATCGTCGCTGAAATAAAGTGCCCGGGGAGTGCGTGGTGAGATTCGTTGCAGTTGCAGGCTGGTTTTCGAAAAAACAAGAGTCTGTGAACTGAGCGGAACATCGAGAGCCTTCAACAGCGATCTCAAATAGCCAAAGTCTTTTTCGTGTTGTAATTCGACGTCACCCGTTTGAACTTTGACGGCGAGTTGCGAGATGGGATCCAGTGTCTCCGCATTGTGATAGTCGATCGGAGGACGTTCAAAACTTGGGTTTTGAGAAAACGTTTTTGAGCTTGCACTCAGGGCGACCAGCATCAAACTGATGTGAGCGAAAATCATCGGCACGGATTGAGTTTTGCTCATGCTTGTTTCGCAATGTAGCCAGAATGAAAGGCCTGCACTGCCTGATGGATTGCGTGTCCAAAAGGCATCAATGCGTCGACGGAGGGCACTGACGCTCTTTCAACCCTAACTTCTTTTGGTGACCGGCGTCTCGGGATTAATCGTGAAAAAAGTCGGTTTGGTCAATTTGCCTCCGTGTGCAGTAGTTGCGAGGGAATCGCGTGTGCAATAGCTTCGGGTCTGGTTTCTCGTCTTGGGGCGGCAGGCGTTTCTCGCCGTGGATCGGATTCTTGGATCGGATTCTTGGATCGGATTCGATTCATTGACTCGTGCTTGACAATCACGCGGCGATGGAAAAATTGCCTGAAGTTGGATGGTTAATATTGGCGTTTTGTGTTGCCGTCAACGGTTTGCCTGTCCTGTTGCTGTGAAAGTAATGATCTGTGCCGCATCTTGATGAACGATTGAAAAAGGTTGCTCAGCAAATCCGTGTGAAAACTCATGCGGATATCGGTTCTGATCATGCCCACTTGCTTGTGGCTCTGCTGCGTAGTGGACGGATCACCAAGGGGATCGCGATTGAAAACAAACAGCAACCGCTGCTTCATTCCCAGAGTGCTCTGCGTGATCTGAATGCGGAGTCGCGTCTTGCCGATGGGCTTGACGGTCTCGCGGTGGGGGAAGTGGATAGCCTGAGCATTTGTGGGATGGGTGCGGAAAGTATCGTGTCGATTCTTGACAGTCGTCCTGAGCGAATTCCGGACCTGGTTGTCCTGCAACCCAATCGCCGTGCTGACCTGATTCGAAAATGGGGAATTCGCAGCGGGTATCATCTTGTTGACGAACAGATTGCCTTTGGGCATTGGCCGTATGTGATTTTGACCTATCGAACATCAGCTCAGGATGTGGATCCCGTCTACCAGCACATTGATCATCAGGCAGATCTGCTGCTGGGGCCGTGGCTGTTAAAGCGTCGTCAAGCTGAGTTCGTCGACTTGTTGCGTGAGGAGCAGCGTTATTGGCAACAGTTCAAACAGATCAGTGAGGCAAGTCTTGAACGTCGCAATGCGGTTCAACGTGTTCTGGAACGCTGGGACTTGTTGTGAGTGGTGGCGATTCTGAAGCATTGCTGTGAAAATGTCAGACGTGTTCTTCCGTTTTCACATTTGCGTTTGGGGTCAGGCTTTGGCAGCCAGGAGTTCGAACGTTTTGTCTGCGACGACTTTGCCATCCAATTCCAAAGTCATTTGCCAGTTTCCCAGTTTGTCGTTGATGGGTTCCCAGATGGTGTCACCGAGATAAAAATCCCAGTCGTTTGTTTTGATGTAGACCGTTCCGTCAAAGGGTGGCCGCCGTTTGCCTTGGTCATCAAGAATTCCGGGATGATCGATGCAATAATACATCTCCTGATTCTTGCCACCAGTAACGTTGACAATGAATCCGAATTCGACATCCACCACGGCCGTAACCTTGGTTGTCACCTCAGAAATTTTTGGCAGTGTACGTGCTGCGGATTCCCACTTCGTGTAGATGCCAAACGTTCGCATGCGTATTTCGGGTTTGCGTTTTGCCATGAGTTCAGTTTGGTGTTCGGATTGCCACGCATCCATCGGGTTACACAGGATGGTGGCTGACGAAGGGTGTTGAGTCAATTTGCGTGAACGCAGTTGAAACTAGTCTTGGATTTGAGGATTGCTTTGAGGGTTTCTGTCAACGCCGAGGGCGTTCTGCCGCTCGCGGCGATACTCGGTCGGGGTCAGGCCTGTCACACGCCTGAATACGGAAGTCATGTACTCCCCGTGTTCATAGCCCGAACGCTCCGCGATCGCAGCAATGGAAAGCTCCGTTTCAGACAGCAGGCGTTTGACGCTGTTGAGCCGTACCCGCTGGATTTCTTCGTGAGGTGTGCGGCCGATCAGTTTTTTGAATCGATGCTCGAGCGAGCGGCGTGATAGAGAGAGTGGTTTGAGGACATCGCAGACACGGATGTTGGCGTGGGCATGCCGGCGTATGTATTGTAGAGCCTGCGATATTTCGTGGTCATCGATGGCCAGGGTATCGGTTGATTCACGAACCATGATTCCCAATGGCTTGGTGAGCAGCGGTGGATCCATCGGAACGCCAGACTCGGAAAACAGTGCCCCGCTCAGGCGGTTTTCTTCGGGCAGTTTGAGCTGGTTGGTTGAACGCTGGTTGTTGGTTGAGGTTGGCAGTTGGGAATCCATCATTTCATCGAGCAAGCGAGCGGCTTCATAGCCGGTGCCATGGGTGTCCTGCACGATGCTACTGAGCGATGGCTCAGCGAGTTCGCAAATCAGATGATCGTTGTCGACTCCGAGAACTGCCACTGCTTCTGGGACAGCGATTCGTGACTGACGACAGGCATCGAGAACCTGCTGTGCCTGAAAGTCATAGCACGCCATGATGGCGACGGGGCGAGGCAGCGTTTGCAGCCAATGGCCCAAGCGTGTTTTTTCCTGCTCCCAATCAAACTGAGGGTCGTATCGGTGGGTCGATTGGTACTCAAAAAACTTCCGCTCGGCAGCCAGAGTCAGTTCGCGATATCGGTCGCGGCGTAAATTGGACCATGCAAAGCCAGGGTCTCCACAGTAAGCGAGATTGTGAAATCCTCTTTCCATGAAATGCTGGACCGCCAACGCAGCGATTGCCGTGTCGTCGGTGCTGGTCCAGGGAATTCCCTTGACGTGTCGCGTGGCGCTCAAGTCGACAATGGGAACATGCAAATCCCGGAGTTGGTCGGCGATATCATCGGTTTCGATGCGGGCGATGATCCCGTCACCTCGCCAATTTTTGAGCCAATTGGGGGGAACCGCCCCTCGCTCCTGTTCGGTCAGAAATACAGACCAGTCGGCTGATTCCTTCACGTAGGCCACCACACCATCGAGCAGGCCACGGCCATGTCCATTGGAGGTTTCGATCAACAAGGCGACGGAGCGGCGCGGCATGAGCTTGCAGGATTTGTTAAATTTCTACGATAGATTGCGCATTCTCTCATGGATTTGGGCTTCAAATCGGCAAGAATGCTGCCTCACATCATTTTACATGGTTGTGGCGGCAAGCTGCAATCGTGCGCAAATCCTCCGAATTCCAACTCCTTGATGGTGGCAGGCAACACTCATGACTGCGTTTCCCGAAATATCCAAGATCTGTTACGAAGGCCCCGACAGCGACAATCCCCTCGCTTTTCGTTGGTACAACCCTGATGAGGTTGTTGGCGGCAAGACGATGAAAGAACACCTGCGGTTCACGGTCGTCTATTGGCATACTTTTCGAGGAACAGGTGCTGATCCCTTCGGAAGTCCCACCATGTTGAGGCCTTGGGATGATGGCACCGAGTCTGTTGAGAACGCTTGCAATCGAGCTCGGGCAGCATTCGAGTTCTTTGAGAAATTGGACGCACCTTATTATGCCTTTCATGATCGTGATGTCGCCCCCGAAGGCGCGTCTCTGGCCGAAAGCAATGCCAACTTTGATGCCGTTGCTGCGGTCCTGAAAGAAGAGCAACAGCGGACTGGAGTCAAGCTGTTGTGGGGCACCGCCAACATGTTCAGTAATCCCCGCTTCATGCATGGTGCAGCGACAACCTGTAATGTTGAGGTTTATGCCTACGCCGCAGCCCAAGTCAAAAAGGCTTTGGAGGTCACGAATGACCTGGGCGGTGAAAATTACGTGTTCTGGGGTGGGCGTGAAGGTTATCAATGCCTCTACAACACCGATATGAAGCGTGAACTGGATCATCTCGGACGCTTCTTTCATATGGCTGTCGACTACGCCAGAGAGATCGGCTTCACAGGGCAATTCCTGATCGAGCCGAAGCCAAAAGAACCTACCAAGCATCAATATGATTCTGATGCCGCTGCCTGTTTGAATTTTCTTCGCGCCTACGATTTGACCGATCACTTCAAACTGAATATCGAAACCAATCATGCGACACTCGCGGGGCATGAGATGATGCACGAGTTGGAGTATGCCGGAATGCAAGGCGCGCTTGGCAGCATCGATGCCAATACGGGTGACCTGTTGCTCGGCTGGGATACGGACCAGTTCGCAACCGACTATTATCTGACCACGCAAATCATGCTGGTGTTGCTCAAGTACGGGTTGGCACCCGGAGGAGTCAATTTTGACGCCAAGGTGCGGCGTGAGAGTTTTGAGCCAGTGGATCTTTTTCACGCACACATCGGTAGCATGGATGCGTTTGCCAAGGGGTTGCGCGTCGCCGCAGCCATTGAGGCCGACAACGCGTTGAGCGATCCGTTGAGTGCTCGCTATGCCAGCTGGGATGGAGAGTTGGGCAAGAAAATCGAGGCCGGTGAAGCTTCTTTTGCTGAGCTTGAGTCCATCATGCTCGAAAAAGGCGAGGCAGCTGCGAACCAGAGTGGGCGGCAGGAAATGCTGCTGAATGTCTTGAATCGTTACTTGGACCGAGGCTGACACGGAAGCATGCCAGACGGTACCGGATAGCTGAAATTCAGCCGCCGGTGCGTCCTTTGTCCCAATTGCCAAGATTCCGCCGAGTGAGTGGAAAATGGCAGAAGATGGAGCGATTTTCGATAAGATGGAGGTGCCCTGTGGATCATTGCCGCAGGGCTGCGTTTATGGTGAGGGGGCTCGTTTGCCCCATTCAATGCTGGTTTTACAGAGTGATTTGGCAGAGTGATTTGGCAGAGTGATTTGGCAGAGTGATTTGGCAGAGTGATTTGGCAGAGTGATTTAAAAGGGTTTCGTTCATGATCAGGCGTTTTGCACTCGTTTTCTGTCTCGCAGCACTCAGTGGCTGTGTGATGGCTCAAGGGCCTCGTCCCAGCAACCTTGGTGCCTCCAATCTCGATCTGGGTGAATCCGGGATCCAGTGGTACACCACTTGGGAATCTGCCGAAACTGAGGCAAAACGTAGTGGTCGCGCGATCATGTTCGTGGCGGCGGCAACGCAGTGCCATGGTGTCTCGGGTGTGTTCTGACCGGGCTACACCGCTACGCAGAACGGTCTGTTCGCGTCCCCAGATTTTATTGATGCTTCCCGTGACTTTGTTTGTGTCCGATTGGAGTCTTACGAGAGTCCTGAGCACCAGCAGTATGTTCGTACCTTCCTTAATGGAAGATTTGAAAATAGCGTCTTCTGCATGCTCGCTCCGGACGGACAGGAATGGCTGAGTCGTGCCAGTCGTGGTCCACAGCAGGTCTTGGGGCGAAGTGGTGCAACCCAAGCCTTGAGCCGATACGCGTTGATGTATCCCGCAAAAGCTGACACCAAAGATGCCCTCGTGCAGGATTTTCATAGCTTTCGTCAGGCGTTGAATGTGGCCTCGGCCGACCAACGAGTCCTTGTCCTCATCAACGCTCCGGCTAATCAGGAGTCGAAGCTCCGCGAGTCGTTGCGGTCTGTGGCCAACGCAGAAGCCGTGATTGGACGCTTTCACTTCGATTTCGAGCAGGGGACGCAGTGGAAATCAAAGATCACGGGAACCCGCAACGAGCCAGGAATCGTCTTGATTCATCCAGGCGAATTTGGCTTGAAGGGAAAGGTCTTGAAGCAACTGCCTCTGACTGCAGGTAGTGAACAGATCATCGCTACCATGCAGCAAGCAAACGCTCAGTTTGCGGCTACAACGGAAAAGAAGGTCTATTCACAGCATGTGGCCAAAGGGAGCCGCGAGGGAATTTATTTCGAGGGAGCGGTGCCCTATGGCGAAGATCGTGATGGCGACGGTGAAATTGACCGTCGTGGTGGAGACCGCGGGCGAGGTGGTTTTGGTGGAAGAGGGGCCGGTGGAAGAGACGCCGGTGGAAGAGGGGCAGGTCCGCGTCCAACTCCCTAATCCCCGCTGTGAGAGTGAGCCAGTACCTCGCAGTAAGCCAGTACCCAGCAGTAAGCCAGTACCCCGCAGTAAGCCAGTACCCCGCAGTAAGCCAGTACCTCGCAGTAAGTCAGTACCCCGCAGTAGGCCAGTGCGGATCTATGCTTGGACTCGGCGGCCTTTAGCCTGCCTCAGGCACTCCTCTGGTTTGTGTTGGTGACTACAAGCAGAGTGTGGCCGAGGATCGATCGTGAGTCGGTTCAGCTGGCTGATTCGAAATGGGATACCGTGGGAGCATCGATTCCCATGCGACAGTCTTGCCCTTCCTCGTCATGCGGTCACGCAGGCAGACGTCACGATCAGTCCTGAATTGCCCGTTTTGCTTTGTGAACGGAAGTACCGCTCGGCTACTGCTCCTTGTGGGAAAGGTGCGATCGAGGCAAGTGAAAGGAAGGGGGGGCAGTATGCCCCTCACTTGAGATCTTCGCTTTTGGCTTGAAATGCCTCGCCGTAGCCCAGCAGATTTGATCCGCGAAGAGTATCGAATCGTGTTTCTGTGGGAGGCTTAGGCAACTGCTTTGCTCGAGCAACTGGGGTCAAAGGCCTGCCATGATTGAAAAATTGACATCTTTGGTGGCGTTACCCGTTGGGATTACGGTTAACCGCTGACCTCGTGTTAGACGGAGAAAAAGGTGGGCGCAGGGTGGTTGTACGAGTAATGTCGTTGGCAGGGATTATTTGGGTTGTGGGTACCTCGGGCCGTTCGGTGCGTTTTCGAAGAAGAATCAGGGTGTGTCCAAGCCCTGCGAGGCGGAAAAGTAGGCGAAGGGATTCGTTTGCCAACTACGGTAATTTCAGGCCTTTAGGTTAACGGGAGGGATGAATTAAACCCATCATCAAATTCCTTAATGGAAACTACATGGAAAATGCTTGACGGGCTTGGATCAGTGACCTATACCAGCTAATTAATTATTTTTACCCCCTTTTCGGGACCGCACGGTCCCCTTCCCAGTCGTGATCCATGCACGACACCGACTACACCTGAAGGATTTTTTTTAATGCTTGATTCCAAATTCGTGCGTCGTCTTGTTTTGTCTCTGAGCTTGGTTTCAGCAGCTTTTCTGACGAGTGGGTGTGGTGGTAATGAGGAAAATTCCGTCGTGGGTGGCCAACTCACCCCCGAGCAGGAGGCAGATGCAAACAACGTCGCCATGCCTACTGCTCCAGGCGAAGCTGGTGGGACTGCTCCGGCGGCACCAGCGCCACCAAAGTAGATATCCTTTGTCGGCATCCGTTTGCCGATTTTTGTTTTCGTTTTTGTTTCATTATTAATGAGGATTTAGTATGAGAAAGTTTTCTCGTTCCGGCTTCACGCTGGTTGAGCTCCTCGTGGTCATTGCGATCATTGGGGTCTTGGTCGGCCTGTTGTTGCCTGCCGTGCAGGCTGCTCGGGAAGCAGCTCGTCGCATGAGCTGTAGTAACAATTTCAAGCAGATCGGTCTTGCGATCCACAACTATCACTCCACTTACAAGCAGTTGCCTACGCAGGGTGCTGGAACTGGTGAGTTGATCGTTCCTGGTCACTACGCCCACAACAGCTCGGTTCGCAACAACCAGTCGCTCAGTTTCATCGTTGGCATTCTGCCTTTCATGGAGCAGCAAGCTCTGTGGGAAGAAATTTCCAACCCCAGCATTTTTGACCTCAACGATCCTAATACGCCGTTTGCGGGTATGAATGGTGGTCCTTGGCCAGCCATGGGACCGACACCAAGTCTCTACCGAACGGGTGGAAATCCTGACTCGATCGAGAACCGACGCTATCGTCCTTGGATGACGGAAATTCCAACGCTTCGCTGTCCAAGCGATCCAGGTGTTGGTTTGCCTGCTGGTGGTCGAACAAACTATGCTGCGTGCATGGGTGACTCCCACAACTGGAGCCACACCGGTGTTCCTCACTACAACCTGAACCCTCGTCCGAGTGCTTTCAAGGTGAACTACAGCCGCGCTGCTGAGCGTGGAATGTTCGTGCATCGTTCGGTAATGAAGTTCCGAGACGTCTTGGACGGACTTGCCAATACGGTTGCTGCTGGTGAGATCGCAACTGACCTTGGTGACCGTGATATTCGTACCATCGGTGCGGATGACGATTACTACGGAATCGCTGACAATCCTTCCCTCTGCCGTGACAATGGCAAAATGGACCTCGAGTACCCAACCAAATGGGCACAAGGCGTTGCCGTCGGTCCTTCCTTTGCCGGTCGTGGTTTCATGTGGGCAAACAGTTTCCCACTCAACTCCCAGATGAACACCATTCTGCCTCCCAACAAAGAGGTTTGCATGTGGTGGACTTGGGGCGGTGAGGGAACCATGCCTGCGAGTAGTCGCCACCAAGGTGGTGCTCACGTCCTGATGGGCGACGGTGCTGTCATCTTCATCACCGATTCCATCGAAGCGGGTGACGCGCATGCTCAGTCCGTTTACTACTGGGGTGCTCGTGTTGGCTCCAAGAGTCCATACGGTCTCTGGGGTGCAATGGGTACCAGAGCCAGCAAAGAAGTTATCGAAGAACAGCTGAACCAGTAATTCTTTGATTCAACTGTCGGAATAACATCAAACGGCGTCGCCTGAAAGCGACGCCGTTTTTTTTATGCAATGACAGGACACAAGCTCCACCGCCGTAAGACGGATACGCAATTGTCGATGGTTGGTCCTGAGAGGATCTGAAGGGATTGTTTTCCAGAGCGGAGGATCTGCGTTGCCCAGTTGAGTAACCAAGGGCTCGTGTGGCACCGGTGTAAATGCGTCCGGGACTTCGGTGGCTTTGCATGCGTCGTCCTCGCAGACCAGCCTCGTGAAATAATCCCCTTGAACCTGAAGTCCGGGATGACTCGAACCTGTCCTTGGGTTTGCTGAGTTGTGTCGATTCTGGATCGTCAAGCAACTTGACCGAACTTGTCGTTAGAGGAGATCTGACGTAATGTGTCATGTCGTTTCGATGCCGGTTGAAGCCACTGTCAAGGTGATCATTTCACCCAGGAAAATCGCAGCTCAATGAAGTACGCCCAACAGCTTGTTCGTGATCTGCTCTGGTCAGTCAACAGTCCATCTCTTCTGCAGTCCACATGTGGTCACCGGTGTCACTCGAAAACGTGGGTGCTTCTCGAGCAGGATATTGAGGTGGCACATCTTGTCAACTTCATGGGCAAGAAAGAGATTCACTCCTTGGGCAAGTACTTTGAGCGATTGATTTCCTATTGGCTGCATCATTTGCGGCAGGTTGAGGTGTTGCGTGAATCATTCACGATTCGAGAACAGAAGAGAACGGTGGGAGAGATTGACTTTATTTTCATCGATGAACATTACCGAATGACGCATTGGGAAATTGCTGTCAAGTTTTATCTGTTCAGCCTCGAAACACATGATCTGGGCAGTCACTATCTGGGGCCCAATGCGGTCGACACACTTGATCGTAAAGTTGAACGTCTGTTTGAACATCAGTTACCCCGAAGCGAAAATTTCTTTCCAGATGTGGAATTGCGGGAAGTGTTCGTGAAGGGGCGGATTTTCTATCCAACCTTGCCACAGGTTGAATTAAAAAATCATGTCAGTCTGTCCTCTTCCCACCTGAGTGGCTTGTGGCTTCGTCATGCCCAGCTTGGGTTGCTTGAGAATGACATGGATTGGGGGCATCAAGATGTTCGTTACTTGGTGTTGACGAAACCACATTGGTTGGCGGAGATCACGGCTTCCACCACCACCGATGGATTGATGTCATTCTGCGAATTTACAGATTCAATGGATCAGCACTTTTCGGGAAGCCAGCGTTGTCCGTTGGTAGTGCAATTGAATTTGGACGGGGAGCGGTATGTCGAGGCTCGGCGCCTGTTTGTCGTGCCGGATCGTTGGCCACTGATGGCGTGATGTGCCTGTCGAATTCGATCGACAGTAGTAATTCAGAGCAAGCTGGAAAGCAAAGCTCAGGCATGAGCCAGAGTGACCTGCGTGTTGGATACCCTTGGTAGATATTCCAACAGTACAATGACTGCGAATGAATCTCCCATCCGGCATTGAACCCAAGGTACCTCATGTCTTTTTTGCATCGTCACATTTCCTGCCTGGCAATCACGAGCTTTTGTCTTTCGTTCTGTTCATTTGCAATGGCAGAAGATCATGCCGAGTTGGAGATCTGGCCAGGTGAATTGCCTGCAGGGTCGGTGGCGATGGCTCCGAATGTGATTTCCAAGTTGAAATCCGAACTTACCCAGGAGCGTATTCGGTTTGTTGATCGGGCCACTTTGACGGTTTACGAAGCACCGAAAGCCATTGCGAATGGTTGTGCTGTGATCATCTGTCCGGGTGGAGGCTACAATATTCTTGCGTGGCCCAAGGAAGGGTTGGAGGTAGCCGAGTGGTTCAATTCCATTGGTGTTACCGCATTTGTTCTGAAGTACCGTGTTCCACGACGAATTCCAGACAGGATTCATTGGGAGCCAATGCAGGATGTTCAACGCGCCATTCGGTTTGTCCGTCATCGAGCCGACCAATGGAATATCGATCCGGAGCGAATTGGGACGCTTGGTTTTTCAGCGGGCGGGCATCTCACCGTGATGTCGGGTGTGCAGTACAACACAAAGTGCTACGAGCGTGTGGACGAAGCAGACGATGTCAGTTGTCGCCCCGACTTTATCTGTCCGATCTACGCAGCCTACCTTGGTGATAAATACAACGATCGAGTTGCCGAGCTTGGGCCCTTGGTCGCCGTTACCAAAGATACACCGCCAACGTTCATGGCGGTGACTTGGGATGACTCGATGCGAGGTGCTCAGTCCGCGTTATTATTTGCCCGCCTGCGTGAGCATGGAGTACCGGCCGAGTTGCATGCTTATGCCAAGGGTGGGCACGGTTACGGTATGCGTCCCTCTGAATATCCTGTTTCAAAGTGGAATGAGCATCTTCATGCCTGGCTGAAGACCAGTGGTTTTTTAAACAAGTGAGATCACAGGCACCAAGCTCGTTGTGGTTGTCTGTGGCATTGTTGCTGGAAAGTTTTTTGCAGCACGGGCGGCAGCGTCTGCAACCCGATGCGATTGTGGTGACGCAGGGGATTTACTCTCCTGCGTTGTGTGGCTGTGGGGATTCTGGATGCGTCGGTAGCAATTAAACGCCAACGACTTCCCGCCATGTCTTGGCCATCAATGCATGGCCATCTTGGGTAGGATGCACGCCATCTCCAGCCAATGCAGATGGTTTTGTTCCCGAAGCCACTGCTTGATCAAACATGCTTTGGAACGGAACCCAGGTTGCGCCCGCTTTATCTGAAACCTGTTTGGCATACTCCCGACGAGTGTCGAACTCGGGAAACCACTTGGCTTTGTTCTGTTTGACGGTTCCGCTCATTAAAACAAACGGCTCGCAGATCACGATCGTCACCGAGGGTAGTGATTTTCGGGTGCGCTCAAGTAATGCAGTGAATCCGTCGCGATAGGTTTCCGCGGTCCCATCATAGCGTCCGTTCAATTGATGCCAGATGTCGTTGACGCCAATCAGAATGCTCAGGATGTCAGGTTGTAGATCGATGCAATCTTTTTGCCAACGCCGATCAAGGTCTGGCACTTTGTTACCGGAGATGCCGCGATTATGAATCTGCAGGTCGAGTTCCGGATGAGCTTCGTGCAACAGCTTGGCAGCATGGTTGGGATAACCGCGTCCAAGTTTTTCATTCGCAACAGGATTCTTTTTGTTTCTTCCAGCGTCAGTGATGGAATCACCTTGAAATAGAATGGTTGCCCCCTTTTTCAGCTCTGTTTTCTCGGCAGCAAAAAGCGGGTGGTGGTTCAGGCAGACGGCGGTCCCAAGGGTGGCGCTGGTCGTCAGGAATGAGCGTCTTCTCATGATGTGTGATTCGCAAGGAGGAATGAATGGGGAAGGCTAGAGTGCCTCTGGTATGGTGGCACCACGTCTATGGTTTGAAGCGTCCATGTTTTGAAGCGTCCATGTTTTGAAGCATCCTTGTTTTGAAGCCACTTTGAGAATGCAGTTTATCCGAAAATAGCGAACTTTGTGGGAATGCGTGTTTTTCGATGGAGACGAAGGCGCATTCAGATGAATTTTTTTCCTTTTTCGCGGCCGAGACGTTGAGCTGAGTTATGGCGGAGAGGATGCTGTTGCCCGCTGGCGTTGCGGGTAGACTGGAGAAACGCAAAAAGAGAACCAGCAATTGCAAACTGATTCGCGGGCACACTTGCCTGCGTTGAGGCGCGTTTGCTTCCGGTGACGTACGCTTGCTCTTGGTGTTGACCGTCGCCTCTGGAATTCAGGATCCGTAACCTCCTCAAAGCTTTGTGAGTGCAGTTTGAATGCAGACAGTCTGAATGCTGACCGTGTCGAAAGTGATGCGTACACGGACGCTCAGGAAGCACGCACTGGTTTTCAACCTTGGCTATTCTTTTTTGTTGCCTCAGCGTTTTACTTCTATGAGTTTTTTGCCCGTGTCGCTCCCGGGGTGCTCAAGAGTGACATTCGTAGTGTGACCGGTGCCAGTGAAGGTGAGTTTGGGCTTGCGATGGGAATGTACTTTCTTGCTTACGCGCCGGCACAACTGGTCGTCGGGCGAATGTTGGATCGTTTTGGAACGCGTGTCGTTGTCGCGCCTGCTGCCATCGTTGTCGCGTTGGGGTGTTTGTTGCTTGCTTCGACTGACAGCATTGCCTTGATGGGCGTCGGGCGCTTTCTGCAAGGACTTGGAAGCTCGGTGGGCTATCTTGGAGTCGTGTATTTGGCATTGGTCTGGTTCCCACCCCATCGCCATGGCATCATTCCCGGGATTACTGTGGCAATGGGAACACTTGGTGGCTGCACCGCGCAGTATCCATTGGCAATTGCATCGCAGGAGTGGGGATGGCATGTGCCACTGTTTCTTTGCACAGCGGTTGGGATCGCGATTGCCATGTTCTTGTGGTGTCTGTTACCACGTCGTCCTGACTGGTTCATTCGCTTGATGAAGGAGGATGGGTACGAACCTGAGCTTCCTGAGCCGATGATTCCGATGGTCCTGCGTATCGCCAGCAATCGTCAGTTGTGGCTGATTTCACTTGCTGCTGCTGGGCTTTACCTGCCAATTTCCGTGATTGGTGATCTCTGGGGGGTCACGTTTTTGGAGGTTGAAACGGGACTCGCGACCAAATGGGCCAGTCTTGCAACGACGCTTGTATTTGTGGGGTTCGCAGTGGGTGGGGTGGGTGTCGGCCATCTTGCTGACCGCTGGGGTTGCCGCAAGATTCTGTTCGTCGGTTGTGGCATGGCTTCGTGTTGCATTGCCGCAATGCTCATGCTGGCGGGTGTCGAACCGACCTGGTTCACTATCGTTCTGTTGGCTTTGCTCGGCTTTACCGTTGGTGGCCAGTCACTTGCCTTTGTGATGACGGCGGACTTCGCTGCACGGCATACGCGAGGGATTCAGTTGGCGTTTGTCAACTTCATTGTGATGATGCTACCAGTGGTGGTTCAGCCAGGCGTGGGTTATTTGGCAGGTTTGGGTGTGCCCGAAAATGGTACGCCTGATGCGACACAAGAGCTTCGTGGTTACGCGCTGGTGGTTGGTCTGATGGTGGTCGGGACATTGATTGCCTGTTTTGTCAAAGAAACGACTCCCCGAGGTGACGTCGATTCGCAGCAGGCTTGAAATCAACTTCGATTCTGCAAGTCAGTGGTCGCCTTGAACCACTGCCACCGCATGAACCACTGCCACCGCATGAACCACTGAGACCGGACGCAAACACATTACCACGCCAGAGAACCACTGCTCTGACCAAAGGAATCCGATTCGCAGCCGGCGTGATTGAGAAGCGTCACAAACAGATTGCTGAGTGGGGTTCCCTGTTCGCAGC